>NZ_JBSZCP010000069.1:0-16594 GCF_054166785.1 Cyanobacterium sp. | reverse complement strand
TTTAAATGGATGTGGAGCAGGGCGTAAGACTACCGCAAAGGTAGCAGTATGCGATGAAGCGTCAACCATCTTAAAAGGAACTCAATTAAGTTTGAGCTTGTTTTAGGAATCCCGTCGCCTTCAGGCACGGGAGGATGTCAATCTACATGGTTTTATTGCTTAAAAAATACTTATTCGAAATAATTTAGGTTAATTTTAGGACAACAAATAATGATTACAATACGCCCATCTGCCGAAAGAGGACATATTTTATTTGACTGGCTAAATACAAAACATACTTTTTCTTTTGGTAGCTATTATGACCCCAAACATACAGGATTTGGTAATCTTTTAGTTATTAATGAAGATAAAATTTCTCCAGGTAAAGGTTTTGGCACCCATGGACACAAAGATATGGAAATTGTCACCTATGTTATTGAAGGTGAGTTAGAACATAAGGACAGTATTGGTAACGGTGAAACCATTACTAGGGGTGAAGTACAAAGGATGAGTGCGGGTACGGGTATCCGTCATAGTGAGTTTAATCATTCTAATGAAGCGGAGGTTCATCTATTACAAATTTGGATTGTGCCTGCGGAGCAAAATTTAGAGCCTAGTTATGAACAAAAGATATTTTCAGAGGAAGAAAAAAGAGGGAAATTATGTTTATTAGTTTCTCCAGAAAGTAAAGATAATTCTTTAAAAATTCATCAAAATGTCAATATTTGGTCTTCTATTTTAGGCGAAAATGAAACTATAGATCATTCTTTAGCTAATAAAGATTATGCTTGGATTCAACTGATTAAAGGATCATTGGAAATCAATAATGAGATGATAAATGCTGGAGATGGGGTTGCTATTAAGGAGGAAGATTTATTAACTATTAAAAGTATGCAGAATGATAGCGAATTTTTATTGTTTCACTTTATGAATTAAGGCATTTTTTTGTAAAAGTTAATATTAGTATTACCGTAGGATTTCTCTTGCACTAATTGCCATTTATCGGTAAATATTGTAGGGGATTTTTTATAATTAAATTCCGTGGCTACTTCTCCTTGGGTTGATAATAAATCATAGTCAAAAATTGTTTGTAAGGTTGAGTTATAGAGGTTTAGATGGTAAGGGGGATCGAGATAAATCAGGTCAAATTGATGTCCTTGTAAACTTTTTAATCTTTTTAAAATGTCTCCTTTTAAAACCATAATTTCTTGATTTTTTTGGGCTATTTTTTGCCAATTTTCTCGAATAATTGCACAGGCTTGGGGAGATTTTTCGATCGCCACGGCTTTACTAGCACCACGACAAAGAGCTTCAGCACCCATGGTGCCATTCCCTGCACACAAATCTAGCCATCGGCAACCAGAAATTTTGTCTTGCCAAATGTTAAAAATCGCTTCTCGTACCCTAGAGGTGGTGGGGCGGGTGTTTTGCCCCGCAAGGGTTTTAATTTCTCTGTTTCCGTAAATACGCATCAATAATTAATCTACAATGTTCCTAAAAAAAGTGGGGTATTAAAAGTAAAGGATAATTATCCATTGTTAATCGTCCATGGTCCAATCACTTCCCACTTGAATGGTTACGTCCGTACCTAATATCCCTGTACTTTCTACTAATACTTCTCCTAGTCCTAATGCCATTCTAATCCTTGCGGCCATGGAAGGATCTCCACTTTGGGCAACAATTCGGCTTTTGCTGATAGGCTCGTTATAGGGAATGGTACTGATAAACACTCGGTTGTAACCTGAGTCAATTAATTGGTTGGCAACGCTTTGGGCAATTTCTCGATCAGCGTCACGGGTTTGGATGGCTACTCTAACACGGTTAGGGGCGATCGCCTCATTACTGTTACTATTATTACTGGCATAAAAATAATCGGGCTGAATACCAAAAACGTCTTGGGAAATCCGTGTAATTCCCCTTTGGTTGGGTAGCCAATAACTCAATTCCCCTTCTTCGGGTTGATTAAAGTCTCCGGGTAACATTACCATCTGAAAATCCGATCTACTTTTTTGCCCCATGAAAGCAGCCATGGCAATTAGTTCATTAGTACCTAGATTGGTGTCAATGTGGGAGCGAATAATGCCTAAAATTTCGGGAATGCGTAAAACTGTTCGGGGGCTGAGGGCTTGTTCAGTTAAAGCTCGGATGAGGGCTTGTTGTCTTTGTACTCTACCTACGTCTCCTAGGGCATCGTAGCGGAAACGTAAAAGTTGTAATGCTTTTTCACCGTCTAATAATTGTTGTCCCTCCTGTAAATCAATGTAAAGCCTTTGACTATGATCGGTATATTTCATGTCTTTTGGCACGTAGAAATCTACTCCCCCAAGGGCATCGATGAGTTTTTCTACCCCTTGAACATTGATGCGCACATAACGGTCAATAGGCACACCATTAAGAAGATTACTGACGGATTCGGCGGCGAGGGAAGCTCCTCCGTAGGCGTTGGCATCATTAATTTTGGTAATTCCAGCCCCCCGAACTCTGGTTCTGGTATCACGGGGAATTGATAGCACCGTTACCTCATTTTTTTGTGGGTCTAGCCTGAGTAACATCATACTATCCGATCGCCCTTGAAAGGAGTTGACAAGGGGGTGATAACCGAGGTTGGTTTGTGGATAGTCGGGAATGTCGGTACTTAAAGTTTTAATACCCAATACGAGAATATTAATAGGTCGGCGCAGTTGAGGAACATTTAAACTACTGTAGGTTAAAGTTTCTTCTTGATTAAAAACCGCTTCTTCCTCAGGAGTTAACCTCACTTGGTTTAGGGGGGTTTGAGTGAAGGATAAAGCTAATAAAGCACCGATGGCCGTGGACAAAGAGGCGATCGCACTTAAACCAAAACCCATTAAAAGCCAATTTAACCTAGACCCCTTTTTGGGGGGTTGTGCTTTTTTCGCGCCCCCTTTCTTGGGACGATAATTTACTTTACTGACTGACATTAAGACTCCCCACAAAAAAATGTAAAAAAATAATAGAGTTGGACGATCAAGGGATTAGTTTTTTCTTTATCTAGCGAAGATCAACAAAAATTGATTATTCGTTAAAAAAGTCACCTATTAAATAATAGGTAATTAGACCATAAAATGAGTAGTAATTATTTAAAAATTATCTTTCATACCCCGTAAACGACCAAATACCCGACTAGGTTCCTCAAAACCCATGGCAGATTTGATCTGCTCACTATCCCAACGCATAAAAGGATTAGTCTTTTTTTCTAAGCCGATGAGGGAAGGAATCGTGGGCTGATCATTTTCCCGTGCTATTGTAACCTCTTGGTAACGGTTCATAAGGTCTAAATTGTTACCATCTACGGTAATAGCAAATTTTAAGTTACTGAGGGTATATTCATGGGCGCACCATACCCTCGTATTATCTGGCAAAGAGCGAAACTTGCTCAAAGAGTCCACCATCTGGGCGGGAGTCCCCTCAAATAAGCGTCCACAGCCCCCTGCAAAGAGGGTATCACCACAAAATAGCTCCCCTACCCCATTTTCTTCATTCGGGGCAAAATAGTAGGCAATATGGGCTTTGGTGTGACCCGGTACAAAAAAGACCTCTCCCTTTCTCCCTGCAAATTCCACCGTATCCCCTTCCCTCAAGAAAAATTGCTGACGGGGAATCCTACCCTTATCCACTTCGCCACCATAGACAACGGCTTCAGGAAAAGCCTCTAATAGCTCCTTATTTCCTCCCACGTGATCGAGGTGATGATGGGTATTAAAAATGGCCACTAACGGCGCTCCTAAGCTCTGCAAACAGTCTAAAACGGGTTGAGCTTCCGCTGGATCTACCACTGCCGCTTGATTTAAAGTGCGATCGTGTAAAACAAAGATATAATTATCCGACAATACGGGAATCCTAATAATATTCATAAAAAAATTGACTAAAATCTATTAGTACAATAACATTACGACATAAAACTTAACCTGCCATTATACCTGTGAACCCATTAACCCACTACTAAGATTGCTTTGAATACCAACCAACATCCCCTAAAAATATCCATAATAGTTAGTGACCTATCCACCAATGGCTCAGGACGTTGGGGGGGTGCCGTACGACCCTTTCTTCTCGCCAAAGCCCTGCAAAAAATAGGACACCAAGTTAAAATATTTGGTTTAGGATTCGGTTCACAAACTCCTCAATTTTCCACCGATATTCCTATGGTTTATGTACCCTGTGAATATCACTCAGGAATCATTAGTGCCAGTAAAGAATTACTCCGTCAAATTGATGGAGATATTATCTATGCCATCAAACCAAAAACCACTAGCTATGGTTTAGCCATTATCAAAAAACTAACCTCTGGTCGTCCCCTAATTTTAGACATAGACGACTGGGAAATGAGTTGGCATGGGGGAGATAATTGGAAATTCGGTTTTAAACCCATCAAGTTTATCAAAGAAATCATCAAAGAAGATGGCGCGCTGCGTTATCCAGATCATCCCCTTTATCTCCGTTGGCTAGAAAAATTTACCTCCTACGCCGACGTTATTACTACCCACAACACATTTTTACAACAAAGATTTGGGGGAATATATATACCCCAAGGAAAAGACTTAGAGCTTTTTAACCCTGCCAAATTTGATCCCCTAGTTTGTAAAACCAAATATGGACTCGAAAAATATAGGGTGTTAATGTTTCCCGGCGCCCCTCGCCCCTATAAAGGGTTAGAAGATTTACTCGAAGCGATGGATTTATTACAGTGGGAAGACCTACGATTAGTAATAGTGGGAGGTAGCCCCTATGATGACTATGATAAGTATTTACAACAGAAATGGTCACAATGGATTATTTCCATACCCCCCCAACCCTTCGAGCAGATGCCCGAGATAATATCCTGTGCGGATGTGATGGTTATTCCCCAAAGAAACACTCCAGAAACTATAGCCCAATTTCCCTTAAAACTAACCGATGCCATGGCCATGGCAAAACCTATTTTGGCAACAAAGGTAGGGGATATTCCTGAAGTATTGCAAGATACGGGTTATTTAGTGGAGCCTCAATCTCCAGAGGATTTAGCCCAAGGATTGAAAACCATTTTTAATGGGTATGATATGGCTATGGAAAAAGGATTAAGAGCAAGGGAACGTTATTTTAAATTCTATAGCCTAGAACAAATGATGTTTATGCTTAATCAGATTATTACTTCTTTACCTATCAAATAATATCTTATTTTTTGTAAATCCACAGTATATTAATTATTAAAATGAATCAAAATAAATTGTTATTACAATATGCCCTCCGTTTTCGATGGTGGATTCTACTAAGTCTATTCTTTGGTTTTTCGGGAGCTTTATTTAATAGTATTGGTATAACTTTAATTATTCCTATTGTTTTAGCAATTCTCGATCCAAATTTATTAGATATTAGCAATTTTCCCCCTATTCTGAGTAAACCTTTTTCTGTTTTTGATAATTTTTCTGGTAATTTACAAATTGTTTTAATGTTATCAACAATAGTATTAATTATTATTTTAAAAAATGCAAATAATATTCTAAATAGTTTATCTAGCTCATGGTTAAGTAAAAGATTAGCTAATACCATTAGGGATGATTTATTCAAGATCGTTATGTCTGTTGATTTAGATTTTTTTCAACGGACAAAAACAGGTACTTTGATGAGTTATTTAGAAACAGAATGTAGTAGAACTGCTACTTCTATCAATACAGCCATTGGAATGTTGAGCATTTCTTTTAACTTATTAACCTTTACTGCAATACTTTTTACTATCTCTTGGCAATTAACTTTAATTACTGGTTTTTTACTGTTTCTTTTGAGCTCTAGTAATCAAATATTTGTTAAAAGATCCAAAGCATTAGGTCGTGAACAAAGGAGAATTTCGAGGATATATACTCAAAAATTAGTAGAAACTTTGGGAGGAATTAGATTAGTAAAATCTGTGAGTAAAGAAGAAGATGAATATAATAATCTGGTGGATTTAATTCATGAGCGAGAAGAAGCCGCTTTGAAGGTTCAATATAATAGTGTTTTTATTCAACCTCTTAATGAAATTGGAGGTATTTGTATCATTTTAGGCATTGTGGTAATTGGAAAATTAATTTTTCAGGAAGATTCCGCCACTTTAGTTCCCCTACTTTTAACTTACTTGGTATTATTATTTCGCGCTGTACCTTTGGTGGCACAAATTGATAATAAAAGAAATGCTTTTGCGAATCAATCTAGTAGTGTTGAGGTGGTTCATGCTTTTTTAGATAAATCTGATAAGCCATTTTTACCCCAAGGAGATGTTCAATTTTCTTCCTTACAAACGGGTTTTGAGCTTAAAAATCTTAGTTTCCATTATCCTGGCCATGATAACCTTGTTCTCAAGAATATTAATTTATCTATCCCGAAGGGTAAAGTGACGGCTTTGGTGGGTTCTTCTGGTTCGGGGAAGTCCACTTTGGGGGATTTATTTGTAAGGTTTTATGATCCTTCTGAGGGTGAAATTTTTATTGATGGCATTGACTATCGGGAATATAATCTGAAGAGTGTGCGGGATAAGATGGCGATCGTTAGTCAGGATACTTTTTTGTTTAACAATACTATACGTTACAACGTTTGTTATGGTTTGGGAGAGGTGATGGAAGAAGATTTGATTAATGCCTTAAAACAGGCTAATGCCTATGATTTTGTTATGGATTTACCCGAGCAATTGGAAACGGAAATAGGCGATCGCGGCGTACTACTCTCAGGGGGACAAAAACAAAGAATTGCGATCGCCCGAGCCCTGCTAAGAGATCCTCAAATCCTACTCCTAGACGAGGCTACCAGTGCGCTAGACACCGTCTCCGAAAAAATAGTCCAAGATGCTTTGAATAGACTATCAAAAAATAGGACTACCCTTGTAATTGCCCACCGACTTTCTACCATCCATGATGCAGATCAAATTGTAGCCCTTGAAAAAGGTACCATTAGAGAAATAGGCAACCATCGAGAATTAATAGCTAAAAAAGGTTACTATGCGAAACTACATTCTTTGCAGTTTACAGGCATCTACGACAAACTAAACGAAAAGTTAAAAGACAGGGATAAAATTAAAACTCAAAAGTAAAATTGAGCCAACACCCTAGAATCAAATAGTTCGGTAAAATAGATTGATTATAAAAAATTAAAACAGAAACCTTAAGGAGATAACATTGGTTAGCACAACATCATTTACAACCACAAAATCAGAAGAAATTTTTGCCCAAGCCCAAAAACTAATGCCCGGGGGGGTAAACTCCCCAGTAAGAGCATTTAAATCCGTCGGTGGACAGCCCATTGTCTTTGATCGAGTAAATGGAGCTTATATTTGGGACGTAGATAACAATAAATATATCGACTATGTAGGTAGTTGGGGCCCGGCCATCTGTGGTCATGCCCACCCCGAAGTATTAAGCGCTCTCAAAGAAGTATTAGAAAAAGGTACAAGTTTTGGCGCCCCTTGTTTATTGGAAAATGTCCTTGCGGAAATGGTCATTGAAGCCGTACCCAGCATTGAAATGGTCAGGTTTGTGAACTCTGGTACTGAAGCCTGTTTATCGGTATTACGCTTGATGCGTGCCTATACCAAGAGAAACAAAATTATCAAATTTGAGGGCTGTTACCATGGCCATGGGGATATGTTCCTAGTTCAAGCAGGTTCAGGGGTTGCTACCCTTGGTTTACCCGACTCCCCCGGAGTGCCTAAAAGTGTAACTTCCGACACCCTCACTGCTCCCTATAACGATTTAGAAGCGGTCAAAAAATTATTTGAAGACAATAAAGGAGAGATTGCTGGGGTAATTCTTGAGGCGGTGGTTGGTAACGCTGGGTTTGTACCTCCCGATGCTGGATTTTTAGAAGGATTAAGGGTAATCACCGAAGAAAATGACGCTCTATTGGTGTTTGATGAGGTAATGACTGGTTTCCGCATTGCCTATGGTGGAGTACAAGAAAAATTTGGCGTTACCCCTGATTTAACTACCCTTGGGAAGGTTATCGGTGGTGGTTTACCTGTGGGTGCCTATGGTGGTAAAAAAGAAATCATGTCCATGGTAGCCCCTGCAGGCCCTATGTATCAGGCGGGTACTTTATCGGGTAATCCTTTGGCAATGATGGCAGGGATTAAAACCCTTGAATTGTTACAAAAACCCGGTACTTATGAGTATTTAGAAAAAATTACCCATCAATTAATTACTGGTTTATTGGATGTGGCTCGTAAGGCAGGACATCAGGTAAATGGAGGTAATATCAGCGGTATGTTTGGAATGTTCTTTTCTGATACCCCCGTCCATAACTATAGTGATGCGAAAAAAGCAGATACTGCTAAATTTGGACGTTTTCACCGAGGAATGCTTGAGCGTGGTATTTATCTTGCTCCTTCTCAGTTTGAGGCTGGTTTTACTTCTTTAGCCCACACTGAAGAAGACATTGAGGCTACCATTAGAGCGGCTGCGGAGGTATTAAAAGAAATTTAATTTACCCTCACCCCAACCCCTCTTCCATGGGAGAGGGGCTTTTTTTGCTCTTCTAATTTCGAGGACGGTAAAATAAACCTAATCCATTATGTACCCGTGCGGCGGTGACGGGGGAGCGGTCAATGATTTCACCCCCAAGATAAATTTGGGTGGAACTACCGCCATCAAGGTTGAGGGCATCTCTTGCCCCTAATTGGAGCAGGATTTGGGCGAATTCCTGTAAGCTAGGGCCAGGGCCTCCTATTCTTTGGTGGACGGCTACAAACATTAAGTTATTTTGGTTATCGAGGGCTACGGCGCTACGGGATGCCCTTTGTTGGTTAAAGGCGTTACTAAAACCTTCTGCTTCTCCATTAAGGACGATTTGACGATTGGTTAGTAGCATAGGTCCTGCCCCTAACATATGGGGGAAGTTTGCCATGGTGGGGGGTGTTGTGGCACTGCTAATTTGCAGTTGTTGCCCAGGGTTAAATCTACTGGCAAGTTGGGCAGAATTTCTTACTACAATCAAATATCCGTTGGTAGGAATGGTGATGGGGTTGCTTCCTGCTTGGGCAACGTTTATTTTGTCTGTGATACGATCGCCCTCTACCACTATAATAATTTCATTGTTACTCAGGCTAGTGTAATTGTTACCCCAACTACGGGTATAACGGGATACCCCCGTTTGCACATAACCACTGTTGATATAATCGGATACAAGGCGATCGCCCGTACCATTGGTAATGGTTTCTTGGAGACGAAGACGACTAATTTGGAAACTTCCTGCGTCATTCCATGCCAATACCCCCCGATTTAGAATAGGGGAACTTTGCCAATCTTGATTATTTCTGATGGCGCCCAGAGGTAACTGATTATTACGGTTAAAAAAGCCCCCGTTAATAGCGGCGATCGCCCCTTGACTTTGTGCCATGGTTCTTAGGGGAGCAGTACCCGTCATGGTACTATTATTGGTAACAATGGGACGTAAACTAAGCTCAGACCGTTGTAAATTGGCTTTTAGTAAAGAAGCAAAAAAAGTTTCCCCATTACTAAGTCTTACATAGGTATCCTGCCAACTAAGATCATTAGACCATGAAATATTTTTTTGTACCTTTGCCGTAGGACTCAATTCTGCAAAAAGTACATTAGGCGCTGAAGAATTTACCTTCAAATTATGCCCTGCGGGGATATTAATATGCACAAGGGTAGTATTATTACTGGTTTCTACCCGAAATAAAGAGCCAGAAACAGGAGTTTGTCCCCCCCGAATCCTATCCCCTTCATCCTCTAAAACTCCAGTATTATTAAAAGGATCAATGGAACTATTATTATTTTGCCCCGAAGCCCCAAAAGTGGGTTGTCCTTCAATGATAATTACCCCTTCATCCCTTGCCTGACTAACACGGAAAAAAGTAGGTCTTTCTAGCTCAATTACTACCCTTTTTTGTTGAGGTTGGTTAATATCATATACTCGATTTACCCGACTATTAGGAGTATTAATAACTAAAGAATCTCCCTGTTTTACCATAGAAATTCCCGTATTTGTTAAGATACTTCTAACGTCTAAATAACGATAAGGATTGACAAAACGAGCAGGTAAATTTTGATAGGAATTAAACCACTGAATCGGTTGTTGATTAGGATTATTACTATTTAATAATTCCACTCCTAGGGTATTTTGTAAGGCAATATCACTAATGCCAATATAGGTTTGATTTCCCTCTCGCCATTCCATCCAAGGAAGACTAATTTCCCTTTGATTAAGAAGGGTTTTTGTACCTGTTGCCACCACCCCTTGGGTGTTATTTTGAGCAAAAACAGGTTGTCCTATTCCTTGGGTAATATTAAAATTAAAACCATCTAATAAAAGTACCGAAAGAAAGGAAATAAAAATTAAATTGAGCCAAAAAAACTTCTTTTTTTTCATATATTTTCAATCAAGATATTCAAATAAATCCACAACAAGGGGCTTAAGCCCCTTGCCCCTATTTTTGTGTGTAACTATTAAAAAAAATTAATCAAGTTTCCTGCCATGGGCAACTTCATTAAAAAACTGACAATATTGTTGATGTCCTTCAGGAAAAACCATATTTAATTTTAAAGGTTCTTCTTTATCTAAATTATCCCCAGGACCTTCTAAAACAATCGTTTTACTTTCATTTTTACCTAGTTTAATAGGCTTTCTGTTTTTAATTTCTCCTCCCGAACTATCAATATAAACCACCGCATTATCTATGTTAAATTTATCACCAATATTTTGAATTAATTGTAAGAAGTTGCGATCGCTCCCTCCCCTACGGACGATTTTTTTGCCATCTTGTTCCATTACGGTACTATTAACCGTATCACCGACACCTACTAGAAAAGGCATCTTTGCAGGGTCAAAATTATCAACTACTAATTTTAATAATTCCCCTTGAGTCTTAGGGGCTTTTCTCACATTAAAATCTTTTCCTAAGGGATATTCTCCCGTGTGTAAATAATAATAGTAATTAAGTAAAAATAATACCCCCGCTTCTTTGACTCCCCCTGTCACCATAAACTGAAAATCCGTAGTACCTGAATCATTTTCTGTGGCAGGACGTAAGATTTCTAAACCATCATCATCCCTACCCAAATTAGGGGCATAATGAACAAAAAATGAGTCTTTTAAACCCTCTTTTGTCGCCTGATTTAACAACTCATCCATTAATAGTTTTACTTCATTTTGTAACTGGATATAAATAGAATTATGATTAGTTAATTTTTCGTAGAAAGTATTAATATTAACCGTAGGAGAAACAAAGTTATCAAGTATTACCGCATCAATTATATTCTTAATTTCTTCTGGATTTAAAAAAGCACAATTGTTAGTACAAAAATCATTTAACTTTTCCCTCATAATATCAGGAACACCATTTAAAAACTTTAATTCTTTATCACTGATTCCGGGGTGTTCTACATTCCCAAAACAGTCTTGCCATTGCACTCCTCCCCCTGCTAAACCGGGTAAATAGTAACCTTTTTCTTTTACTTCCTGAGCAGATAAAGCAGATTTTTCAACAATATTATTAACACCTCTTTTGCCGATATGTTCTCCATTAGTGAGGACAAAAAAATGATTATTCATTTTCTTTACTGATTGCACATAATCCCATGAAATAAATCTGTTTAAAGGGTCTTTTACTAAGCCCATACATACTCCATCTAAGTCTTGGATAATTAAGCTATTAGGAGTATTAATTAATTTTTCTTTTAATAGGCTATGGTCTAAGGATAAATGTAAATTTTTAATGTTAGTCATTATGCCCCTGATCGAGATTAATTACCCTAACATATTAACAGGCAGGAGGTTAATTGATAATTGAAAATGGATAATTGATAATCATTATTTAATAATAGGATGAAATATTATTGAATGATACTAGAAATTAAGACACAAAAATATTATCACCATTGCCTATTACGTATTACCTTTTATATATTCATAATAATTTTCGGTTAAGGTGCGATCGGCATTTTGTAATAAAATTTCTTCATAATCGCCATTATCAGGATAGGAAGCACTACCAATACTGAAACTAACTTGTATTGTTTCTTCTTTTATGGATAATGGTTGTTGGGCAATTTGTAAAATTTCGTATGTAATCTTATCTAAATATTCCTTAGTATTTTGAGCTAATAAGAAAGCAAATTCATCATCATGCCAATGATATAACATATCCTGAGCTGAGATTATTTTTTTTAATTTTTTAGATATGGTTTTTAGCACTAATTCGGCTACTTCATAATTATATTTATACCCAATTTCTTTCCATTCATTTATTTTGACTAATACTAAGGAAATATTCCCTTCTTCATTGCCATAATAGTTTGCTAAGACAGAAAATAAGTGTTCTTTAAAAATGGTATAGTTTGGTAGGTTTGTAATGGAATTATGATAATTTTTATAACGCAATAATTCTTCTATTTTTCTTTGCTCGGCTAAGTCTAGTATTGATAAACAAATGATCTGCTTGTTATCTTGAGAAATAACCCTAGTTTTAATTTGAACAGGTAAAAAATTCTCCCCTTTTTTCTTAATAACAGAATCTCTTAAAATACTCTTATATTTGTTGTCGATTAATAAATTTGTGTCGTCTTCTAAAATTTCTTTATCAATCGGAAAGATGTCTTCAATGGTTAGTTTAAAAATATCTTCCTTTTTTTCATAATCAAGGATTTTAAGCAGTGATTTATTACAATCTATTATTTCTGAGGTATTAGTATCAATAAAAATAATTCCTTCTATTAATTCGTCGCTGCTGTCACAATATGCTGCGATGAAATCGTACTGCGTCTGTTTATGATCATTTGAATCATCTTCATCTGTATAATCAATGTGCTTTAATTCTTGATAGTCACTATATTCTGAATGATCATCCAATACATCAGTAAGTAAAACATCTTCTTTATCTTTATCTTTTACAGAGGGGAATGAAGTATAGCTATTATTTTTGTTAATAGCACTTAAAAATTCTTTTGATTCAATATTAAGAACATCATATTTACCTTTGATTTCGATGCCACCTAAGATTATAATATCTCCAGGTAATAGTTTATGAACATTGATTTTTTTTGCATTAACAAATACTCCATTCCTACTCTTATTCCCCTTAAAATCTCCATCTAAAATCCAAAAAGCTGTATCAAATTTATTTTCTGTTTTATGTTGATAAATAACTTTTATAATGCTGCTATGATGACGGGATGTTACTCGATGATTAATAATAATAGAATTACTAGAACTTCTCCCTACGGAATGAATATTTTTTTCTAATAAAAATACTTTTTTCCCTGTATTTAATTCGATGGATAGTAAGTGTTTTAAGGGGGTATCATTAACCATTTAACATTTGCAAGTTTTTAGATTTTGATTTAAAGATAGCATAAGTTTTGAGAATAGACAATTTTAGTTTTGATGGAGCGGATTTAATTAACTAAAATACTTTAAGGATATGTGAAAGAATAGTTTACCGTAAATATTGACATATACGAAATCCCCACCGTACATAAAAATGATGGGGATGTGAAAAATCTAGTTTAGGAGTTATCGGCAATAATTTCTGGTTTTTTCAAATTGGATTGAATGGCATCAGTAATTATATGGGACAAAAACCCCATGGGGCCTGCAAATAGGCACAGAATAAGAGAGTGAATCGTCCAAATATTTTTTTCTTGCCCTTGCCAATAAATATATCTGCCCAAAAATAAGTCCAACACTAAAAAATGAGTCCACCCGGCAAAGGTTACGATAGGATTACTAAATACTTGGGCTAATTCTGGTAATTGAGGGTTAGATAGTGTTTGGGCTGACTCGGCATCTAGGCTAGTTACAAATAGGTAAATATAGAGCAGAATCAGGGGAATAAATATCAGGTAAGATTTCATTATCTTTTGGGTAATTGACCATTTGGGGAGGGCAATCATTAATAGCCAAAAGGGCAATACAAAAAGGTTTGAAATGTTGAATAGTAGATTTAAGTCCATTATTTATGTTAGGGGTGGCATTTTTTTTATTATATGCTCGAATTACGAAAATAAAGTTGTCTAACAAAAGAGTCTAAGTGACTTAAACCTACGGATTTTGCTTAATTAACAACGCACTCGCGCAATTTTGCCTTTAGGTTATCGGCGGATATGTCTTTACCTATCATTACTAATTGATTTTTTTGGGGTGTTTGCCATTCTTCTGTGTTTAAATCGTAGCGTTTTCCACTCAGTTGAAAGATATGCTTTAATTCACTCTCGGCAAACCATAAAATTCCTTTGGCTCGATACACTTTCGCCATGATATTATCCGTGATAAAGTTTTGAAATTTATCTACGTTAAAGGGGCGATCGCACTCAAAAGAAACCGATATAAAACCATCTACTTCTAAATGATGGGAATGATGGTGGTGATGATCATGATCATGATGATCGTGGTGATGGTGATGATCATGGTGATCATGGGATGATACTAGCTCATCTTGGGGATAATTATTAATATCAATTCGTTCTACATCCAAAATAAGAGGTAGAGGTATATTAGCGTTTTCGCAATGTAAAATACTCGCTCCCGGTTTAATAGTAAAAATACTTTGTTCCAACTCCTCAACCTTTTCCTTCGACACTAAATCAATTTTATTGAGCAGAATAATATCACCATAAATAATTTGTGTTAACGCTGCATCACTATCAAAATGCTCCACCGTAAAATTTTCCGCATCAACTAAAGTCAACACCGAATCTAAGCGAATTAAATCCCTTAACTCAGGACTTAAAAAAGTTAAAACAATCGGTAAAGGATCAGCAACCCCCGTTGTTTCAACAATTAAATAATCAACCTTTTGCTCACTTTCTAATACTTGATAAACTGTGTCTAATAAATCATCATTGATGGTACAACAAATACAACCATTACTCAAACTGAGCATATTTTCTTCCGCCGATACCAATAGCTGACTATCAATATCAATATCCCCAAATTCATTAACCAATACCGCAACTTTTAAATTATTTTTATTGCTCAAAATATGGTTTAAAAGAGTTGTTTTTCCACTGCCTAAAAATCCCGTAATAATAGTTACAGGCATTCCTCTTTTTGGTAAAACTAAATTATCCATAAAAAACTAAATATTGTTTATACAAAGTCAAGGGGTTGGATAAGGGATTTTCAGCCCCTATTAAGTCCTTATAATCAAATTTTGCACAATTTTTCCAAACTTTACAAAAAATACCAACCCCCCAACCATTAATCCTAATTGTTGAAAGTAGGGCGATGTTGAATTAAATTCATAAACTCTTGACGGGTTTTAGCATCTTCAGAAAAAACTCCTCTCAAAGCACTGGTAGAAGTCCATGAACCGGGTTTTTGTACCCCACGCATCACCATGCACATATGACTTGCTTCCACCACCACAGCTACTCCTTGGGGCTGCAATAATCCTTGTAAGGCATCCGCAATCTGAGATGTAAGGCGTTCTTGTACCTGTAATCTTCTGGAATACATTTCACAAATTCGGGCAATTTTTGATAATCCAATTACCTTACCATTAGGGATATAGGCTACGTGCGCTCGTCCAAGAATAGGCAAAATATGGTGTTCACAAGAGCTAAACAAATCAATGTCTCTCACCAAAACCATTTCATTAGCGTTTTCATGAAATACCGCACCATTAAGCAATTCATCCAAAGATTGGTTGTAACCAGAGGTCAAAAATTTAAGAGCCTTCACCACCCTTTTAGGAGTATCTTTTAATCCTTCCCTTTCTGGATCTTCTCCCAAACCAATCAATAATGTTCTAACAGCTTCAATCATTTCCTCCTGTGTTACCTGAGGCTTAGATTCCGTAACAAGAGAAGGTAATTGATTTCCCTTTGCCATTGCTTTCATCATCGAGGATTCAGTGAATGTCATGTTGTTTTGTTAATAAATCTTTATACTAAAATGATAACCATTATCATTTAAAACGACAATATTTATAAAAAAAGCCCGAACTCAAAGGCTCGGGCAAAGATAAAGGAATAGTTTAATTGATCAGATTTTCCTAGCTATCACTCTGCGTTTCAGGTAATAAAGAAGAATGATGACTGGTGATTAACCATTCGTTACCATCCCAAGCGTAGGTGAAGGTAAAACGAGCCTGGGCTTGTTCTTCTGTAGCCCCAAAAGTGAAAGTATAGATTCCTGCATCCACAGCAGTATTACAACCAATAAAAATAGATCTCTGGTCAATAACTCCACTAGGTTGACTTTGTAAAAAATACTCAAAATAATCTTTCTTTTCAATGCGATTTAATCTTGGAGTGTTAGAAATAGTGGCTAAAAGAACCGCATCTTCTGCATAATTATTGGCAACTTTTTCAGGATTTCCCGTAGCTAAAGAATCATTCCAACGGTCAAACAAAGATGCAATATTTTCCTCTGTAACTGGTTGACAACTGGCATTGTCAATCATTGATTCTGACTCACTACTCATACTCTGTGCCATAGCCACATAGGGACTTAAGCTCAACTTGACATCCTCCCGTGCCTGAAGGCAACGGGATTCCTAAAACAAGCTCAAACTTAATTGAGTTCCTTTTAAGATGGTTGACGCTTCATCGCATACTGCTACCTTTGCGGTAGTCTTACGCCCTGCTCCACATCCATTTAAAGCCTTGGAATGCCCTCCCACGGCTGT
>NZ_JBSZCP010000068.1:0-5973 GCF_054166785.1 Cyanobacterium sp. | reverse complement strand
TGTGCCAACAGTAAACGCTGGGTAGCCATGTACGGAGCGGATAACCGCTGAAAGCATCTAAGTGGGAAGCCCACCTCAAGATGAGTATTCTGGTGTAAGGTCACGGGAAGAACACCCGTTAATAGGCACAAGGTGGAAGTGTAGTAATGTATGGAGCCGAAGTGTACTAACAGACCGTCAGCTTGACCTACTAATTAATTAATTAACTACTTACTTATAATAATCTATGCAGTCTTGAGGGTTTTTAACCTCACAATCTTGGCAGGTATATCTAGCGTTGTGGAACCACTACGACTCCATCCCGAACTCGTGGGTGAAACACGACAGCAGCGACGATACTACGGGGGTAGCCCCTTGGGACAATAGTTCTATGCCTGCCTTAATTCTTCTAAAAAAAACCGCTCTCTCTACGGGCGGCTTTTTTTTGTCTTTAATTCTCTCTCTGAAATTCAATGATGAATGAGTATAGGAGTGGAAGAGTCTATACGCCATAATTCATCAAGACGATGAGCAGGAATTGTTAAATAGAGGATGTCATTTTCTTTTAATTTAATTTCTAATAAGTCCCAACTGTGAATATTTTTATTGCCCCTTGTGATGTAGAGTGGAACAAAATCTGCTTGACTAGCGATATTCTTGATTTCATGATTACAGAAAGGATGGTTAGGGGTAATCATGGTGGCAAGGGCTACCCAGAGTAAATCCTGAGTCATACCATTACCGAGTATTCTTCCTCCTAGGGCGGCAGCGGCAAAGGAATGGGTTGCTAAGTCGGAGGGGGATAATACGGTTTCAAATTGAAATACATCTTGGACTGACTCGGCGAATTGACTTTCTTGCACTCTTAGGGTTACTGGTAGGTTGGGAGCGAGCGCCTTTACCGTTAGAGCTATTTCTACGTTTAGCATATCATTACTGGTAACCACCAAAAGAGCGATCGCCCGGCGCACATTAGCAGTATTTAGGGTATCAGACAAAGTGGCATCTTCTACGATAATTGGTATTCCCAAAGAACGTACAGAATGGAGAAAACGATTATTAGGGTCTGGCTCTATTACTACCACATCTTGCCCTTGACGGTGCAACTCTCGAACAATTTCAATCCCGACATTACCTAAACCACAAACAATGTAATGATTCTTACTGGGTATTTGAGCCACATCCCAAGATTGTTTTAAACGACTGCCGAGGACAAAATCATTGATAAGGGCATAACAAATGCCGATAATCCCAGCACCCACAATCATCATAATGGCGGTAAATATTTTAATAATGTCGGGGGCATTTTCCGCTACTTCTTCTTTTCCCCCTGCCCCCGTAATCATTCCCACACTAAAATAAAGGGCATCCACGGGGGAGATATTCCAGTTCACAAAAACGTAGGTAAAAGTGGCAAGGAAGATTAACGATAATAATACGAGGGTGACAACTATTACAGGACGAGCATATTGTTTATATTTGCCAATATTAAGAAAAACTTTTAAAAACTTTAAGAGAAAATTTCTTGATTTGTTGTTAATTTTTGCCCTTGTGGCAACTATTAAATGATCTCCTAACTCTAACTTTTGACCTTCCATGACGGCGGAAACGAGGTCAATTTCTCCCTGCTTTGGTAAATAATAAATTAACATCTGCTCGAGGTTATCCCACAACTGAGATAACTTTACCCCCAACCAAGGATGATTTTCATCGATTACCTCTTCTTGTAATGCCCATGTTTTATCCAATAATTTTAGATGACCGATCGCCCTGTTTCCAGTAGCAGCAAAGGCGAAGATGGGAGCGGCTAGGGCTGGAACACTCATGGTAAAATGATCTGCTAGGGTATGATCTAACCTTGCCCCAAGGGTACGATTGTAGAGACGATTAATAATTCTAATGTTGGGGTTAAGGGTTCGGGCTTGGGTGACAATGGCCACATTCAGGGCATCATCATTACTAGCCAAGACGATGGTTTGGGCTTCGGTAATTCCAGCTTCCATCAATACTTGAGGAGACCTCATATTACCTACAATGATGTGATCATTTTCTTGGGTAGTCAAGGGGCGATCGCTAATTCCCACCACATTAGCCCCTTGTTGCTTTAACAAATTATAAATCTTATAACCTGTCCTACCTAAAGCACAAACAATAATAAAAGGTTTCATTTTCCGTTGGAGTTAAAATTCGAGCCATAGGTAATCATTGTTAACCTATTTCGTTATGTGTTCATTATCTCCTATGGTGTGAAACCTAATTGTGATTTACTATACTAGAAAAAAGATGAGGTTAAGTGATTACATGACCATGCCACCATCAACATTAAACACCTGTCCTGTAATATAACTAGAAGCAGTATCCGCCGCCAAGAAACGAATCATCCCAGCAATTTCTTCAGGTTTACCGTAACGAGCGAGGGGAATAAATTTTAAAATGTCTTCGGCTTCTAATCCGCTGGTCATATCAGTTTCAATAAATCCGGGGGCAACGGCATTCACCGTAACACCACGACTGGCAAATTCTTTGGCTAGGGTTTTGGTTAAACCGATTACCCCTGCTTTAGCGGCGCTATAGTTAGCTTGTCCGGGGTTGCCCATTTGCCCTGCTACGGAGGAAATGTTGATAATTTTACCGCTTCTTTGTTTAAGCATCATTTTACTGACGGCTTTACAACACAAAAATACCCCCGTAAGATTGAGGTTGATTACCTGTTGCCAATCTTCGAGCTTCATCCTTAACATAAGGGTATCACGGGTAATCCCTGCGTTGTTCACTAGGATGTCAATTTTGCCAAATGCTTTGACTGCTTCTTTGAAAAGGTTATCTACTTCTTCAGGGTTGGAAACATCCGCTTTTATGGCGATCGCACTCCCCCCCCCTTCGGTAATTTCGGCTACGACTTTGTCCGCTGCTTCACTATTACTGGCATAGTTTACGACAATGGATGCTCCTTCTTCGGCAAGGGCGATCGCACTGGCTTTACCAATCCCACGGGAAGCCCCTGTAATTACGGCGACTTGACCTTTCAATCTTTGTAAATTAGTAGGTAATAATTCCATATAAATGTACTTATGATCATTAAACTGCACGGATTAGTTTACCAGAAATATTCACTAAGGAGGAAAAAATTGACCATCCACAACGAACAATAAAAGATAGAGAATTATTGAAACTGATGACAAATTAAGAGTAAAAACATTTCCCTGTTGCCCCCTGCCTATTGTGTTTTAACTCTTGCTAAGATAAAGTAATGATCGTCAGTAATAGTTATAAAAGATGAGAATTCGCCGTCAAGAACCTTCCCCTGCCGTTGCCGTTGAGAGTTTACGCTATCAAGTAAAAGTACCAGAAGCAGAACCCCAAAATATCCTTGAGGAAATTGTATGGTACAAAGAGCAAGAAGTGAAAAAAATGCGCGATCGCCTTTCTCTCTTGGACTTAAGGGTAAAAGTAAATAATCTAACTAATCAACCAAAAGACTTTTTAGGCGCCCTACATCATAGCCCCCATCAACCAGCCCTCATCGCCGAGGTAAAAAAAGCATCCCCTAGTAAAGGGATTATTCGTGAAGATTTTGACCCAAGTGCGATCGCCACAGCGTACGAAAAAGGAGGTGCCGCTTGTTTATCCGTATTAACCGATAAAAAATTTTTTCAAGGTAGCTTTGAAAACCTTGCCATCGTTAGAAATACCGTTAACCTTCCCCTATTGTGTAAAGAATTTATTATTTATCCTTACCAAATCTATCTAGCGAGATTAAACGGTGCCGATGCAGTGCTACTAATTACCGCCATCCTCAAAGATAGTGACATCAAATATTTTCTGAAAATTATCGAAGGGTTAAATATGACAGCATTAATAGAAGTCCATACCCTCGAAGAATTAGACCGAGTTTTAGCCATTGATGGGGTAAAATTAGTCGGTATTAATAACCGTAACCTAGAAAATTTCACTGTTACCCTTGACACCACAAAAGATATTCTTACCGAGCGAAAAAACATCATCAAAGAAAAAGGTATTACCATCGTCAGTGAATCAGGTTTATACACAAAACAAGATTTACAACTTGTACAAAAAGCAGGGGCAAACGCCGTCTTAATCGGTGAATCCTTAGTAAAACAAGATGACATCACCGCAGGGGTACAAAATCTGTACTAACTATTCAATCATTTTACCCATAAGGGGCTAAAACTCCTTGCCTCTTTTTTATACCGTCAGACAAATATTAAATACAATGAAAAAATGATAAATATTTGGGAAAATCAAGAGATAATTAACTGGAGCCAAATAATACTTAATAGCTATCAAAAATTATTCAAAAAAGAATTAATTGAAAGAAAAGGAAATGAATTAACCCAAGGGAAAAATCTCTTTTATGCCCCCATGGTGGTTTTTTCCCATAATACATTATCAGATCCTCACTATAATTATGGTAATGAAAAGGGTTTGATTTTATGGGATATGAGTTGGGAGCAACTAATGGCAACCCCCTCTCGTACCACCACAGAACCTTTATTAAGGGAAGAGAGGGAAAGACTTTTACACGAAACAAATGTTAAGGGTTATGTGACTGATTATCAGGGAGTAAGAATTTCTCGCACAGGAGTTAAATATAGTATAAAAGATATTACTATGTGGAATTTGATAGACGATTCTGATAATTATTGTGGTCAAGCCGCTACCTTTTCTGAGTGGGAAAAACTATAATTTTTTACCCATCATGATCCCGATGGCAAAGCTGATTGTTAAGTTTTGTAAAATTACTGTAAGCTAAAAGTAGTATTACCTAGGAAAAATATTGGTAATTCATCAGAGAAGATAGCAATTTTTATTATGTCAGATAAACGATTAGGCTGGTCATTAGATTATAGAGATCCAGAAACTATAAAAAAGGTAATGCCATTTTGGGAATTTTTATATAAGTATTATTTTCAAGTAAAAACCGATGGCTGGGAGTATATCCCTAATACTCAAGTGTTGTTTGTGGGTTCCCATAATGGAGGATTAGGCGCCCCTGACATGACTATGATGATGTATGACTGGTTCAAACGTTTTGGGGTAGAAAAGCCAGTATATGGACTGATGCACCCCAGTGCGTGGAAAGTTTATAGTGCCGTGGTGGATTTAGCAGCACAGTGTGGAGCGGTGGTAGCCCATCCTAAAATGGCCATAAAGGCGATCGAGTCGGGGGCAAGTGTTTTGGTGTATCCGGGGGGTGCTGAGGATGTGTTTCGCCCCTATAGCCAGAGGGATAAAATTAAGTTGGTGGGCAGAAAGGCTTTTATTAAATTAGCTCTTAAGTATTCTTTACCCATTGTACCTTTGGTGTCTAAGGGCGCCCATGAAACTTTGTATGTATTAACGGATTTGTATCAACAGGCGAAGTCTTTCCATGATTTAGGATGGTTTGATTGGCTTTTAGATGTAGATCCTCAAACTTTTCCTATTTATCTGGGATTACCTTGGGGTATTGCTTTTGGTCCTTTACCAAATATTCCATTACCCAATCCTATTCGTACCCGTGTATGTCCTCCCATTTATTTTAAACATTATGGGATGGATGTTAGTAAGGATAAGGATTATGTGGATGAATGTTATGACATTGTGGAGAAGTCGATGCAGTATCAGTTAGATTTACTTTACCAAGTGGAAAATGAGCGTTTTGTTCGTCTTTAGAAATTTTGAGGGGACAAGGGATTTGTGTTGTGGGGTTGACTTCTCCACGCATTAAAATGACGTGGATTCTAAGCAGATGTCGCTACACAGGTTAAAACCTGTTCGCTCCGCTTACGATATGATTTAGTTAAGCTACTAACGTTATACCGTTTGGGGAGAGTCAATGCTCCCCTACGCACCTTGGCTAAGTCTAACCCTAGCTGTGTACTTACTTTTTTTAAAATATTAATCGCTCCATTGCAATCGGCATTAATAGTTTTACCGTTGGCAATTTTGTACAATCCACGCTGTACTCTTTTTCCACTAAACTTATACTCC
>NZ_JBSZCP010000067.1:0-29327 GCF_054166785.1 Cyanobacterium sp. | reverse complement strand
GTATAGCCTAAACGTAACTCTTTTGGTAGCCATATCTAATCAAAAGTTTTGCTAGGATATTAGTTATTCTATCATGCAGTTGGGGGATTGTCTATTGAAACCCAGAAAAAGTTCTCACAGTATTTTTAGTGTTCACTTACACTTTGTGTTTGTAACTCATTATTGGGGAAAAGTGTCTTTTTGGTCTGGCTCTTATTACGTCTCAAGCACTGGTGGTGCAACTATCGAAAAGCTCAAACAGTATATAAAGAATCAGGAAGGCGGAAAATAGAATTAGGTGTTGCTATCCTTCCCTAGTCCGCTACGCTGAGATTGGGGACTGTCGCAACGAATGTTCAAATAAAATAAGATGATACATTAATTGAGTATTATCATGAGAAAGTAAACTATTGGTTCTGTAGGATCATATCCCATGATTTTCTCATTTTTTGATGACTTCATCAATTACTGTAACTTTGGCAAGGCGATCGCACTTTCAGTTATTATTACTAATCTTATCCAAATTCCTGTCCTAGGTTGTACAAGAGCGGTATATATAGGAAAAGAAGACCTTGTCATCACAGGACGCAGCATGGACTGGCGTAGTGAAATGGATAGCAACCTGTGGGCATTTCCAAGGGGTATAGAAAGAAGTGGACTAGCAGGAGCTAACTCCATGACTTGGACTTCAAAATACGGTAGCGTGGGGGTAAGTGTTTGGGATATTGGCATCGCTGACGGCATGAATGAAGCAGGTTTGGTGGCAAATATGCTTTATCTCACCGAAACAGAATTTCCCACCCCTGCCCCCGGAGATACTCGAAAAGGAATGTCATTATCCCTGTGGGTACAGTATGTATTAGACAACTTTGCCACCGTAGAGCAAGCGGTAGAAGCCTTGGCAAAAGACGAGTTTTATATTATTCCCATGCAATCTCCCGATGGAAAAGAAGGAACAGTTCATCTTTCTATCTCCGATGCCACAGGAGACTCCGCCATTGTTGAATATATCGAAGGAAAACTACAAATTCACCATAGCCGAGACTATCAAGTGATGACTAATTCACCGCCCTTTGAACAACAACTAGCATTAAATGCTTATTGGCAAAATATTGGTGGTACAACCATGTTACCCGGAACTAATCGACCGAGCGATCGCTTTGTGAGAGCCTCTTTTTATATTAATGCCATTCCTAAAACCGCTGATCCTGTGGAAGGTGCTGCCAGTGTATTCTCCGTGATGCGTAACGCATCTGTCCCATTAGGAATTTCAACCCCAGAGCGTCCCGAAATTTCCTCAACAATTTGGCGCACAGTGTCGGATCAAAAAAATCGGCGTTATTTCTTTGAGTCAACCCGTCAACCCAATGTTTTTTGGGTAGATATGGATAAATTAGATTTATCGGAAGGAAGTCCTGTTAAGAAACTAAATATAGTCGATGGTAGAACCTTTTCGGGGGATACCTCATCCTTCTTTCAAGCGGCTGAACCCATGCAGTTTCTCCCCGCTATGAATTAATACTACATCCGATTTATAAACTGTACTTTTATGTATTGTTTATTAGCAATGGGCTTAAGCCCATTGTTGCTTTTATCAGTTTACTTTTTTATGGATCATAAGTCTTTTCGTTAAAGTGTAACGTACCTCATCGGTAGTAATAGGATATGCGTGGTAATATAAAATTTAGATCAAAAAAGAAACTTTTTTCAATTCAGTACATCAAAAGTATTAACATTGATTAGTAATTTTACCAGCAATTTCCAGATGACCCAGTCTGTACCCTTAACTCCTAATCCCAATAACGATTCCAGTGGAACTAATTCACTACCAGTGATTCTCGACACATTACCAGATATTTCCTCTCCCCCCACCAGAGGAATGTTAAGAGTACAACAACAGTTAGATTTATTGCTCTTGGCCATTGAAGCCCTTAGACTAGGAGCGTCGGAGGAAATGTTGGCAACTTCCCACCATCTAGGACTTCAGGGTATTATCAATAATCGAGTTGATTTATGGCGCTTACGTTGTACTAATTCTTGGCGTAAATGCTATAACCGAGAAATACTGAGTCCAGAACAACTCAAAACTTTAATTTTACTAACCCATACCTGTGCAAAACAGTTGCTTGTGCCGATGACTCAGTTACTATTGGCGGTGCAGCAAATGAGGGATAAAGATATACCTTTAGAGAATAATTTTCGGTTATCAGAATATTTTACCCGTTTTAAATCTCATTTTATTTCTAGGATGAATCCCAAAAGGGCAAAGGTTTCCGTATATTTAGCATCTCCCCAAGAGTTAAATCAGTTAGCTCTTTCGTTATTAGAAGAACTTCTGTTTTACAGCGGTACGAGGGGCATGGAAAGACTATGGGTTCGTTTATTTGATGGGGAAGTAGATTAAGTCATGACACACAAGTTTTTTATTTCTTCCCTATGCCGTAAAGTTATGGCAAATCATTGGTTGATCATTTTTTTCTCTTTCCTTATGGTGGGGGTTAATAGTCCTAATTCCCTAGCCCAAGCGGTGGAGTTGAGGGTGGGCATTGTACAAAGATTTGGGGAAGAGGAGGATCATAAATTAACCATTAGTAGTACCGAGGGAGATAGTCTCACCCTTAGATTTCGTGAGCGAGGAAATGATGGCAGTAACCCTGTTCGTAATCTTGCTACTAATCAAGTTACTTTAACCATTGCCCCTAAAGCCCTAGAGCAACCACAAATTGAAGAAAGGGTGATTTTAGGAGATCATGCAACTTTTGAGACGGCGGAAGATGATGCTAACCGTTGGCGTAATCTGGGCATTGAGGTGGAAATTACTCAACCGGGGCGCTGGCAAGTGTGGGCGAAAAGAGATGTTTATAATTCTCCTTTACTAAAAAGATTGTTATTAAATAGTATTCAAGGGGAAGGAATTGAGGGGGTTTACATTGAAACGGAGGTTTTGGCAGAAATTCCCGAGGTGGCTTTTACTTTAGGGGGTAATACTTATACGGTGGATTATCTGGATATTTTCACTAACAAAAATTTGGTCAGGGTGAGGGAAGGAAGTGATGGTCCTGTTCGTTTGTATGGTGGACGGTTAAATATTCAACCTAATGCCTACGGCAATTATACCCTTGTGAATCGGGTGGATATAGAAACCTATTTACGGGGGGTTGTACCCCATGAGATTGGGCCGAATGCTCCTCGGGCGGCGGCGGAAGCACAAACAATTATTGCCCGTACTTATGCTTTGCGTAATACCCGTCGTTTTGAGGCGGATAATTATGAGATGTGCGCCACAACCCATTGTCAGGTTTATTATGGATTGGGTCAGACTTCTACTTTGTCGGATCAGGCGATCGCCTCTACCCGTGGTTTAGTGTTAACCTATAACAATGAATTAGTAGATGCCCTTTATTTTTCTACCTCTGGGGGTATCACATCGGCTTTCAGCGACACTTGGAATGGGGAAGATAGATCCTACCTTCAACCCGTTATTGATGCTCCGGGTAATCGTTGGGATTTGGAAAAATACCCTCTCAACATCGAAGCAAACCTAAGACGTTTTATCTCCCTCGACAGTGGGTTTAATGAGGTAGGGCGCCGTCTATTTCGTTGGAATCGTCCCCGCTCCCTCAATGATCTTAACGGTGATTTACGGAAGTATTTAGAACGAATCCGCCATCCTTTGGCAAGATTTAACACCATCAAAACCATGGAAATTACTCAACGCTCTGTTTCGGGGAGAATTTTGGTGATGGAAGTAGAAACAGATTTAGGCATGGTTAAGCTAGAAAAAAATGAAGTAAGAAGTGCCTTTGAGCCTCCCGTAAGTACCTTATTTTATCTTGAGCCAATGTATAAAAATGGTAATCAACTAGACGGTTATCGATTTGTAGGGGGTGGTTTTGGTCATGGAGTGGGCTTAAGTCAATTTGGGAGTTATAGTCTTGCTAATCGGGGTTATTCGGCTCAACAAATTCTCGAATTTTATTATCCAGGGGCAATCATTCAACCGCTCAATGGTTCTATTGTTTGGTGGCAAGGGGCAAATAATTATTAATTAATAGCTAAAAATTGATGATTCTTGGAAATTACTAGGATTCATGGAGCAAAAAAGTTATAGAATTTTAAAGTATAAACAACACTAACTCCCCAGTCGGATGCTGACACCCCTATTTTGTCATTGGCATAATGAATCTCCAGAAGAGAGAAACAATCGTCGTCAAAGGGCGATCGCACAGTTAAAGCTCAATAAAAATAAAGTGATTCCCATGTTTGACGAAGCCACTCAAATATCAGCTCGTGCGCTCCGTAGCCCCATTTGTATCTTAGGCATTCTCGACGGGGAAGAATACCACATCAAATCAGGATTTGGAGTAGCCAACTTTGGCTTTAATAGTGAACTAATTCGTTCTCGCAAAATTTCCAAAGAAGACTCCTTCGCCACCTACGTAATTGACAGTAAAAAACCTCTGTGCATTGAAAATACCCTAAAAGACTCTTTTTTTTTCCAAAATGTCCTAGTTCAACATCATCAAATCAGAGCCTACGTAGGTGTACCCTTAGTTACCGCCCAAGGTGAGTGCATCGGTTGTTTAGAAATTTTTGACCTCGAATCTCGTCCATTTTCCCCCGAACAGATAGAATATATATCCCTAACTGCCCGTTGGTGCATAGCAGAATATGAAAGGGACTATTTAGTCAACCAAACTAAAAATTATCCAAATACCAACTACCATAACCAAAATAATCAACTATCATCCTCCCCCCAAACATTATCTGACCATAGCCTAGACTACCAAAGTACCTACTCCATCAATCTGAGGATAAAATTAGTCAATCAACTAATCCAAAAAATTTCCCTTCCCCTAACCTCCGTCATCGGTATGTCCAGCGTCTTAAAACAGGGAATCTATGGCACACTCAACGACAAACAACTAGAATACCTAAACATTATCTATGATAGTGGTCAAGAAATTACCGCACTACTAGATGAAATTATTAGTCTTGGAGTCATCGACCA
The DNA here is from genome assembly GCF_054166785.1 of Cyanobacterium sp. Classification (NCBI taxonomy): domain Bacteria; kingdom Bacillati; phylum Cyanobacteriota; class Cyanophyceae; order Chroococcales; family Geminocystaceae; genus Cyanobacterium; species Cyanobacterium sp. The sequence goes on along the minus strand of NZ_JBSZCP010000067.1, from coordinate 24,337 downwards.
CAACAAAAACCTAGAACTAGCCGTTGTCGATATTGACATTATCGCAGAACAAATTACGCAATCCCTACAAATGTCGGCAGAAAATAAACAATGCTCCCTACGCATATCCCTCGAACCTGGAGAAAAACTTTGGCACCTCGATAGGGAAAAACTTAAACAAACCATTTACTACCTCGTAACAACTATCATCGAAACCGCCCGCCCCGGAGGCAATATTCAAGTACACTTTTCCCATCAACCATCCCAGATTAAAATAACCATCCTCATCAAACACCCATGGCTAGGAGATGGTATCCCCTATGAAAAAACGGAAAGGTACCTCCAAGCCATTCAAAAGTATTACCATATCGAGCAAAACAATACATCCCAAGACGAAATAAAATCTTACTTAGATGAGATAAAAACCTATGGTTATGACATGATAACTCTGCTATTTAGTTGTTATCTAGCAAAATTACAGCAAGGATACATCAACCTAAAAGGTAATCAAGAATTAGGCTATCGTTTTGAAGTGAATATTCCCACAACGCCCCATTACTTAGAATCCTATTAAATCGAGATACCATTTCCATCGCTTCATTGTTACATCACCCTCTAATCTTTAGAAAAGATTACAGTTTTATCAAAATAGCTAAATAAGATTCATCATAGTAATATCAGCGAATTAATTTTAGCCAACTCATTTAAAACAAAATATCTATAATGGCTAACTATAATCTCTCTCTCCATAAAAAAATTATCTCACAGCAGATGTTAGATAAACTGTATTATCTTTGGGAGGAAACTGCAAAAAACCAAGGGAATGACTTTATTTTTCTTAGTCAAGGGGACTTTAGTAAAACGAAGCAAACAGCCATAAAAAATATTTATTATCATAATTTTAAATTAATTATTAGTCCTGAATTTCAAGCTCTTCTTTTGATAGAAAAGGAAATTAATGACTTCTATTCCCAAATTACTATTAGTTTTTGTCTTGAGGAAGTTAAGAGTTTTTATAATAAGATAAAACCGCTTTTTACTTTAAAGCATAATAAAAAAATCGAAGCAAGTCTTAATAATATTTTCCAAGAAAATGATGGCTGTGGTAAAAAATTTATTGTTGAAGTTTTAGAGATTTTTAGTAATCCCCTTGATCTAAAAGAAAATGCTGAGAATAATTGTTTAATAAGTGATTCTCCCATCGAAAATATTTTACAAAGTAGAGTTAAGCAAGAGGAGATTTTACATATATTAACCCAAAAAATTCAAGATAATATCGATTTAAAACCGATCATTCAAAGTACCTTAGATCAAGTTCAGACTTTATTAAAAATAGATCGTCTTTTTATTTATCAAATTAATGTCTTTACTCAAAAGGATGACGAAAAAAAGTATATTGATATTGTCACCTATGAAACAAAGGCATCGGAAGAAGTTGAATCTCTATTAAATTTAAGTGATGATGATTATTTTAAAGGAATTGATTGTGAAGATAAGTATGCAGAAGATTTTATCTTGATTGTTGATGATGTTGATAACAGCGGTTTAGATAGTAATTTGATACAAGTGATGGGTCAACTAAAAGTAAAAGCAAAAATAGTTATTCCCATTGTGGTCAAACATCGAACATGGGCTTTATTGGTGGCTCATCAATGTGAAAATGTGAGAACTTGGCATGATCATGAGATTAAATTCTTGAAGCACATTAGCGAATATTTGGCAGTGGCGGTGTATCAGGATGACTATTATCAACAATTACAGGAACAAAAAAAAGCCTTAGAAAAACAGGTTGAAAAAAAAGCGAAACAATTACAAGATGCTTTAATTTTGGCGGAGGTAGCCCAACAGTCTAAAAGTGAGTTTTTAGGTAGTATTAGCCATGAGTTGAGGACTCCTTTAACTTGTATTATTGGTTTATCAGGAACTTTGCTTCATTGGTCAAAAGATGGTGCGGATAGTATTTTAACCCCCGAAAAACAAACTCGATATTTGAAGATAATTCAAGATAATGGACGAAAGTTATTACAGTTAATTAATAATATTCTTGATTTTACGGAAATTGAGTCGGGAAAGTATTTGTTAAATATAGAGCCTATTACTTTAAAAAGCATTGCCCAGATGGTTTTACTTTATGGTTTAGAGATTGCCCGTAATAAGGGGGTGATAGTGCAGATGGATTATCGAGTGGCGGAGGAGGATGATTTATTTTATGCTGATGGGGAAAGACTTTATCAAATATTGCTGAATTTGATTGATAATGCCATTAAGTTTACGGGGGCAGGGGGAGAGGTAATTTTGAGGGTGTGGAGAGAGGGAAATCAGGGGATTTTTCAGGTGGAGGATACGGGCATTGGCATTTGTAAGGAGCAACTTCCTTTGTTATTTACTAAGTTTCAACAGTTAGAAAATTATCGCACTCGTACTAATCCGGGTACGGGTTTGGGGTTGGCGTTGACTAAACATTTGGTGGAACTTCATGGGGGGATAATTGAGGTGGAGTCTTCCGTTGATAAGGGTTCTAGTTTTACTGTTTATTTACCTAATTCTGATTCTAGTGCTTTAGTGCGATCGCCCTCAAAATCTAATTCGTTGGAATATTCTGAAGAAAATAAAACGGTGGTGGTTATTTGTGAGGATGACGAGATTGGGACTTTTTTATGTGAATTGTTGACGGCGGCGGATTATCAAGTAATTTGGTTATTGGATGCAACGGATGCGGTTAGTAAAATTGAATTGGTTAATCCTCGGGTGATTGTTTTGGAGCAAAATCAGTCGGTTTCTTTAAATTTTGCCATGGAGATTAAAGCATTGAGTAATCCTGATGTTTATTTGATTGTTATTCGTGATGAAATAAGTGGTCAAGATTGGGAGCAGTTGTCTAGTTTTGGGGTGGATGAATATTTATTAAAGCCTTTGCAACCAAGAATTTTATTGAAAAAGATTAGTAAGGTGATGGAGAGGGTTAATTAGCTCAAATTCAGATTAACTAAAGCCTAAAATTTGTTTTAGATTCTCCATGTTAATCGGTTTAGGAATGTAACCATTCATTCCTGCCTCTAGGCATAAAGTGCGATCGTTTTCCATTGCCCCTGCTGTCATAGCAATGATACGGGGTTGTCGCTCCAAAGGATGATTGTTTCTAATCCAACGGGTAGCCTCTAAGCCGTCCATCTCAGGCATTTGTATATCCATTAAAATAACATCGTAGGGCTGACGCTGTATCGCCTCAATAGCTTCTAATCCATTGGATACCACATCGGCTAAGTAGCCTATTTTTTTTAGACTTAATAAAGCTACTTTTTGATTAATGATATTATCTTCTGCCAAAAGAATTTTTAAACTTTTCTTCATGGGAGATAGTTCTAGTTCACCAGAAAACGTCTCTTTTTCCATGGGTTGTATTTTTCTTTGAACGGCGGGGATTCTGATGGTAAAGTAAAAAGTTGCCCCCATATCCATTTCGCTTTCTACCCAAACTTTGCCCCCCATATGCTCAGTTAATAACTTACTGATAGCTAATCCTAAGCCTGTACCACCATATTTACGATTATTGGCAGAATCAACTTGACTAAAGGATTTGAATAATTTATCTTGTCTTTCTTTGGGAATACCAATTCCAGTATCTTTGATGGCAAATAGAATTTTATACTCATTATTATTATTTTTATCACCGTCAATAGTTAAACTAACCTGTTCTTTTTCGGTAAACTTAAGGGCATTTCCCAACAGATTTACTAAAACTTGACGAATACGGGTTACATCTCCCATGAACATGGTTGGAAGTTCGGAGGAATAATTGTAGGTAAAGTCTAGGTTTTTCTTTTTGGCTTGAAATTGTAATAAATCAAAAACGCTGTCTATACATTCCTGAAGATTAAATGCTTGTTTTTCTAATTGTAAATTTCCTGATTCTATTTTGGAAAAGTCGAGAATATCATTAATAATGGTCAACAAACTATCTCCACTACTGCGGATGGTTTCGACAAATTCTCTTTGTTCTGGAGCTAATGGTGTGTCTAATAATAAGCCTGTCATACCGATTACTCCATTCATGGGGGTACGAATTTCATGGCTCATCATGGCAAGAAATGCACTTTTTGCTTTGGTAGCGGCTTCAGCTGTTTCTTTTGCTTGGATTAATTCTTGCTGGATTTTTATGCGATTGCTGATGTCACAAATATAACCATGCCAGATAATACTTCCATCGGGCTGTTTGGTGGGGGTAGAATGCCCTGCAACCCAAATTATGCTTCCGTCTCGGCGATGGATTCGATACTCACAGTACGAACGGGTTAAATTTTGGGCTGATTCTTCCAGTAATTGGCTAACCTTTTCCATATCCTGAGAATGAACTATGTTAAATACGGGGGTTGCATCATTTTTTACTTCCTCTGGGGTAAGTTGGAATAGTTTTTTGATGCCATCACTGGTATAAGGAAAATGAGAGCTACCATCGGGGCGAAGACGATATTGAAAAATCATGCCCGGGATATGGAGGGCAAGTTGTTCTAATCTTTGTTTAAATTCTATTAAGGCTAGTTCGATGGCTTTTCTATAATCAATATCGCTATGGGTACCGATAAATCTGATGGGGCGACCTTCCGTATCTTTTTCTATTACCTGCCCTCGATCTAATATCCATTTATACTGACCATTTTTACAGAGCATTCTATGCTCGTTTTGATAAATAGAGGTTTCACCCCTTAAATATTTTTCTATTTCTTGGTAACAGGAATCTAGGTCATCAGGATGTACTCTATCGCTCCACTCCTCAAGGCGATCGCCTATTTCTTCATCTTCAAAACCTAGCATTTTTTTCCACTGCCTAGAAAAATGAACCTCATTGGTTTGGGGATTCCAATCCCAAGTACCATCCCCCGCCCCTTCTACCGCTAATTGCCAACGGGCTTCACTCTCTATTAGTGCTTTTTCAGCTTTTTTACGTTCGGTAATGTCGAGAATTGTTGCTAAAAATACCTCTTGATTTTCTTCTTTAATTAACTGTAAATGAACTTCCACAGGATAAAAAGTTTGGTCAGCCCTTTGATGAATAGTTTGATATATTAGTGATCCCTTTTGCCCATTGCGTAAGGGTTTAATCTGGGCGTGAAATTGCTGCCAATCAAATTCAGGTTTAAAATCCACCATTTTCATCGTGGAAAGAGTCCGCATATCATAACCAAGATTATTGATTGCTTTTTTGTTGGCATACAGAATCTGTAGTGTATCGGTGGAAAAAACAAATATTTCATTGAGACTCGATTCTAAAAAATAAGCTAAACGACTATTTTTAGCTTCAGTTTTTTGATCGTTTATGATGGGTTTTGTTTGGGATGAAAAAATAGGTTGTCTATTATCCGTAACGATATTTTTGGGGTTAAATGATAAACAATTATTACATTCAACACCTTTTAACAAACTATGGGAAGTGATGATGCCGATTCCTTTTCCTTCACCATCGATAATCGGCAAAATTTCAATATTCTCTTGGAAAAATAATGTAATTAAATCATTAATATTCTCTAACTGCTCAACCTGACGGGTAACAAATTTGGTGGTCATTATTTGGGATACTGAAATCGATTCCCATGATAATCTTTGAGCTAGGAGGGAAATTATATCTGTGGGATAAATTAATCCGATTAGGTGATTATTTTCTTCTACAAAAGCACAGGTTGGTTTTTGATTACCATTTGCCCCATTGCTTCCTCTACTCATCTGCTCAATAATTTTGGTGATAGCACTTTCAGAGGCTACAGTAACAAAATTTTGTTCAACGTATGGTGGCAATAACGATGAGGAAGTCATGGTTTGTCAACGGCAAAGATAGATTTTGGTTCGTCCTATAACTGTCTATATAATAGTTTTATTTCAAGATGTTCGTACCAAAAATAACTTGACTGGAAAAAAAAAGCCCCCGTAGGGGCTAAGGTACTATGGTTTATTCCCTTGAAACTATTTATTTATTAGCACGGGGTTGGATGACTCCAAAACCGCCATGGTTTCTAATGTAGATTACGTTAATTTCATTGGTTTCTTTGTTGCGGAACATATAGAAGTCATGGTCAACCAATTGTAGTTGTTCTTTTGCTTCGTCAATGGTCATGGATTCCATGGCAAAGTATTTCATTCTTACCACTTCTTCGGGAAGTTCTGCGTGGCGATCGCCTATTAAGCTACCTTCTACGGGTTTTTCTTCAATGGCTTCGACGGTTTTTTCCACGGGGTGAATTTTCTTGTCAAGATTTCTTTCTTTATATTTGCGTAATTGACGAGTAATTTTGTCAGAAACTAAATCAATACTGGCATACAAACTTTCACTATCTTCTTGGGCTCTAATTATTGTACCGTTAGCATAAACGGTTACCTCGGCTTTATGTTTGTTACTGATACGAGCATTACGAGCCACGGATAGATGCACATCCACCTTACTAGCTAAATTTTGGAAATGTTTAACTGCTTTTTCTAATTTTTCCTCCACATAATCATGGATAGAATCAGTGACTTCGATATTGTTTCCTTGAATTAATAGTTTCATAATTTATACTCCATTTTACGCGCAATTTTAATATCTCAACTTAAGTATTTTGTTGGATATTTTTTCTTTTTTTCTTCTAGTAAAATTTAGAAGAATTTAGCTAGTTTTATGTCTATTATATCTAATTTGAATGTGCTTTAGCTATAGAAGAACATTTTTCCTTGCTATTTTTTTCTTGATCATGTATGTTTTAAGGATTAGATATAATTACTAAACAATTGTTTATGAATTAATAATTCCTCCTTTTTTCTCTATACTAATACCATAACACTTTTGTGATCTAAAAAACACCCATTTTTAACTTATTTTTAGGTTTACTCTTTTTATGTAAAGTTTGATTACAAAACCTCTCTGTTGTAACAAATTATCTCTATATTAACGGCAAATAGACCATGGGTAATGGAGGATGGAATATGGCTACGAAGATTTGAAAAAAATATTTTTCCTTGATATTTTAAGAAATATTATTAATACTTATTTACATTAACTATGACAACTAAAATAAAGCTGTGGGGATTTTTCTTCTTAATAGTTCTAGGGGCGATCGCACCGAACTACTTCCATAGTACGATAAAACCAGTTCAAGCTCAAAACCAATCCCTAAAAATTGTTTACCCTCCTAATAATCATCAAACCGTTGCCCCCTCAATCTTTTTCATCGGCTCTGCCCCTCAAAACGCCACCGTATCAGTAAATGGGCAGAATATCGACCCATCCGAGCAAGGATTTTTTGCCCCTAGCTTTCCCCTAAAAATGGGAGAAAATTCCTTTGTAATTCGTTCTCAAAATCAAGAAATCATTAAGGTAATTACCCGCAATTCTAACGAACCTAGTCAGGAAGACTTACGCAGTTTAGCCCCCAATTTACTTTATCCTACGGTGGATATAGCCCGACTACCCCATGAATTAGTGTGTTTCGAGGCGATCGCCCCTAAAAATGCCCAAGTATCCGTCAGATTAAGCCAAAATACCATCAATTTACAACCTAAAGAAACCGTAGTTAACCTTCCCCCCAATTACGCCGTTTTAACCGCCAACAATACCCCAGAAACCATCACAAATAGACCATGGACAACCATGAAAGGATGTCAACAACTAACCCCCAGCCAGAGGGTAGAAAATCCCGTATTTGTCATGGAATATCAAGGGCAAACCATCACCCAAAATCAAGTAGGAAAAATAGAAACCCTTTCCCCCCAAAACCTGAGAGTAATCGAAGTTACCGCCGAAAATGGAGTTTCCCGCACCGGGCCTAGTACCAACCATTCTCGCCTAACTCCTCTACCCCGAGGCACCCAAGCCCAAGTAACCGCCGTAGAAGGGGAATGGCTACGCCTTGACTATGGAGCATGGATTAGGGAAAATGAAACCCGTACCCTTGCCATCCAAGCCCCCCCCATCAGTAATATTCGCAGTGTCAACTCCCGCATTACTTCCCAAGGTACACAAATCATCTTTCCATTGCAAAATCCTGTCCCCATCACCATCACCCAGGCCGATGATACCTTTACCCTCTCTCTCCACAACACCATCGCCCAAACCGACACCATCCGCTTTGACGACAACCCCCTCATCCGTCGCCTAGACTGGCATCAAGTCAACCCTACCCAAATCGACTATATCTTTCGTCTTAAAACCTCTCAACAGTGGGGCTATGATGTTCGTTATGAAGGAAGTAATCTAATTTTGACCCTCAATCATCCCCCCTCCATTTCCGATGCCCACAATTTACAAGGAACAACCGTACTACTAGATCCGGGTCACGGGGGAGACGAATTAGGGGCAGTAGGGCCCAATGGTTATACGGAAAAAGAAATCAACCTCGTCATGTCCAAATTAATCGCCCAACGTCTCAGGGCAAAAGGGGCCCAGGTGATTTTAACAAGGGAGGATGATAGTTTTGTTTCCCTAGGCGATCGTATGGCAATGATTGATAAAATAAAACCTACCCTCGCCCTCTCCATCCATTACAACGCCCTTCCCGATGCAGGAGATGCCCTCAACACCAAAGGCATCGGCATGTTTTGGTATCATCCCCAAGCCCATGATTTAGCCATATTTCTGCAAGATTACCTCACCACCAACTTAAATCGTCCTTCCTATGGAGTTTTTTGGAACAATCTCGCCCTTACTCGTCCCCACACTGCCCCTAGTCTATTATTAGAACTAGGCTTTATGATTAATCCCCAAGAATTTGAGTGGATTATTAACCCCCAAGCCCAACAAAAATTAGCCGATGGAGTTGCCAGTGGAGTTGCCCAATGGTTAGAAAAAAGTACCCATAGATGATTTTATATTATTCTGTAGGGTGGGCATTGCCCACCATTGGGAAATTCCTAATCAATATTCGTAAAAAGAAAGTGTCTCCTGGTTATTCAGACTTGGAATTAGTATTATTTGTAGAGCTAGGAACTTTTTCCTCATCCTTTTCTTTGCCCGATTCTATCTGAGCATTCATAGAAATAGTTTCTTCTATTTGTTGAGCTTCCTTTTTAAACTCATCTTGAAACTCTTTAGAGGCATCTTGAAAACCTTTGAGGGTTTTTCCTAAAGTTTTTCCAATTTCTGGTAATTTCTTAGGGCCAAACACCAAAAGGGCAACTACAAAAATTACAATTAATTCAGGAAGTCCGATGCCAAAAACATTCATAATAATATTGTTTTAACTAAAGAGTTTTGCGTAAATCAACAATCAACCTTGTACAAACAGAGAATAACAATTATCTTCCTAAACTAGACCAATCAACAGTGATGCCATCGAGGATGAGAGAAGAGTTATAGATTTGTAAGATGATTAGAAGAAATACCAAAAATAAGATCATGAAAACACCCATCAAAGGGGTGGTACTCCAACCGGGGGCTACTTTCCCGTATTCGGAGTTAAGGGGTTTGAGTAAATCGCCTAAACGGGTACGTTGTGACATATTGAATCTTATATATATTTAAATTTTTTCTATGGTCTTTTTTGACAAGACGATTATAGCAAAAGATGGGGGTATTTTTTGCAACGGAGTCTGACCTTTCCATGGGAGTATCAACTTTACTTTGGTTATTATCAAGAGTTACTCGCCCACCATAAGGGGTAGAGAAAAAGAATAAAACATCCAAACATTTGTATATCTTAAGTCATCTTTTCATCTTTAATTGATAGTTTTTAAAGTATAGAAAATACTTGTTTCTACCTTAGCATTTAAATAATCTAAATCATCTCCCAATGCTTTTTGCATATCCTTAGTTAAGTTAATAGTAAAGTTTAAATTATTTTCTTTTTCTTTTACCAATTTAACCAAATCTTGTAACTGAGTTTTGACAACATTTCTTTTTCCCTGTGATAACTTGAAAATATCATTAGTTTCTATATTTTCCTCAATCATTATCCCTTTTATTTTCTCCTTCAAGTATTCAATTTCAGAGTTTAATAACAACCATTGTGTCTCCAATGCCTTATATCTTTCAGAAAGGGTATCTAAACTATGATTTTCATGGTGCATGAGATTATTTAATTCCTGTAGATGTTGATAAACTTGGGCTAAATAAACACAATCCATCTGAGCATAGTATAACTGACTTTTTGTTAACGGTCTGATTCCCCAATCTCCCCCCTGTTCATTTTTATCTATATCTTGAAAATCAGTAAAATATTCAGTTAGTGTTTTTAAAGACTTACTCTTGACAGGTAATATATGATAAGGAATTTGTTTTGCTAATTCATAGGTACAAAAAACATTATTGGCCATTTTTCCACTCAAAAATCTAAGATCATATTTAGCATTATGAAAAACTTTTTTAATACTATCATCAACCATAATCTGGGTGATAAAATAATCCACTAAATCTGATTGATTTAATACATCAAAAAGATAAGTTCGACTACCGTCAAGGTTATCAGGATAAGCCAACACCTGAATGAGAGAAATTCGAGGATTTTTTGTTTTATAATCAGCGGTTTCTGTATCAACCCAAAGTATATCTGTTTCTTTTAAATCAATAATAATATCTTTAATTTCATTTTTATTTGTTAAATACATAACGTAAATTATTGCTTATTTATTCACTTGTTTTAAAACAAAATCACGAATAACATTAATCTCCAAAGGTATAATTTCATGGGCCATTCCATACTCCTTATACGTCACATTTACCCCCACTGCTTCCAACTTTTGTTTTGCATCCCTCGCCGCAACAATGGGTACAACAGGATCATTTGTTCCATGACAAATTAAAGTAGGGGGAAAAGGATTTCTGTCTGCATTAGGTTCAAAATGTAAATAGCCACTCAGACTACATACCCCCGCTACGGGTAATTGTAAACCCACATCCAAACTCATCGCCCCCCCTTGGGAAAAACCACCCACAATAGTTTTACTCAGGGGAATATTGGTTTTATCTTCGAGGGTAAGTAACCAACGATAAAAAGTATCGACACTTTCTTTAATGCCCTGATTATTATTCTCTAAGGCATACCATGCTTTGCCTTCTGATACGTGGGGATGGGCATAGGGGGCATTGGGAAAAATATATTGACAGTTAGGTAAATCTAGCAATGGGGGAAGGGAAGACAAGTCATGATAGTTTGCACCCCAGCCATGGAGTAACACAAAAATATACTCGATTTCCTGTCCAGAAGAAGGGTTATGAATAATGGTATCTAAATTCATTTTTGATATTTACTATGGTAGATTAGATGCTGTTTAAACAGTATTTTATCTCTTGGTTGGTGAAAATATTATTAATTAAAGTCGCTATTTTCAGTCTTTTTTTTCTTCCTGCTTTGAATTTATTCACAAAAGTGTTTCTCAGTGGTGATTTGTCTTACCGTTTCATTTATGGGGGGCTTGTACTTTTTTGTATGGAACAATGTAAGATGGCAATTCTTGATTTAAATGATTATTTCTTGGCAAAAAAAAAGTTTAAAAGTCATAGTCTATCTCTTTATTTTACTATTTTGTGTTCAACGATCGCCCTTGAATTGGTAGGATTTTATTATATGTATTTTTACATAAACGTTGGAGCAATAATAACTTTAATAAGTCAACTATGGTTTAACAGTTTAGCAAAAATAAAAATAAGTGTATTTCAAGAACAAATAACTATCATCCCATGGGCTATAGATAAAAGAATAGGGGAATTAATGGGAGCTATACTAGGAATCACATTAATAACTTTATGGTCATTAAAAATATATCCCTTAATCATGGGCTTTTTGATGCTAACCATGATGATAGTTTTCCTTCTCATAAAATATGGATTACCCATAATGACTAATAACTATCAAGAAAAAGACACTGAAAAAACTGTCACCGCAATAGTGAATAAAAATGAATAATAGTTTTAAGCTATAAATAACCATAGAGGAGTAAAAAAATCATGATTAGCGAGCGAAAAAAAACAAATCTACTTGCCGAAGCCAACTCCCCAACTATCACCTCAGAAGTAGCACCATGGCTGAGTAAAATAGCTTATCCCCTAGGCAAAAGATTAATTCTTCCATTTTTCTTTAAAACCATCACCATCACAGGGCAAGAAAATATTCCTACCGATGGGGCGGTAATCGTTGCCCCCACCCACCGCTCCCGCTGGGATGCTATCATAGTACCCTATGCTGTCGGTAGATTGTCTAGTGGTAGAGATCCCCATTTTATGGTGTCTGCCAATGAAATGAAAGGAATACAGGGTTGGTTTATCCGTCGTTTAGGGGGATTTCCCGTTAATACTGACCATCCCGGAATTGAGAGTTTAAAATATAGTTTTGAGTTGTTGTGTCAAGGGGAAATGGTGGTTATTTTTCCTGAGGGGGGAATTTTTCGCACCCATGAAGTGCAACCCCTAAAAAGGGGAGTCGCAAAAATAGCCCTCGATACCGAAGAGGTAAAACCAGAGGTAACTACAAAAATTTTACCAGTCAAAATAGCCTATGACCAAGAAATTCCCAAAAGGGGAGCAACGGTGGAGGTGAATATTGGAAAACCTCTCGTTGTTAAAAAATATTCTTCTTCTTCTCAAAGTGCTAAACGAAATAGTCTTGATTTAACCCAAGATTTACAACAGTCATTAATCGCTTTATAAATATTATTCTCCCTATTAAAACAAAAAATTATTTTCGCCACGGATTTAGGGGTGCTACATATGACCCTTCTAAGATATTATTTGATGGGAATGGTGAGCCAACAACATAAATTCACTTGGCTAATCGTAGCAACTCTGAGAAAATAGTCAGAGAACAAAATTTTAATGAATGTTGATAAAAATAAGATAATGAAAAAAATACGTCCTATCCTATCCCTTCTTCTGGTATTGGTTACTACTCTACTTGTCAGTTGTAGTAGCCCTACAAAAGCCAAAATTCCCACCGTTTACAGCCCTGAAAAAATTGAGCAATTACAACTATATCGCGCCCCCATTGCTGAAGCACGGGAAAAAATGGCTACCCTAGAAGAATTTATCAAAACAGAAAATTGGGTAGATACCAGAACCTTTATTCATGGTCCCCTAGGAGGCTTACGTCAATCTATGGCTAATGCTTCTAGCCGTTTACTTCAAAAAGATCAAAAACCTGCTCAAAACCTCGCCAGAGAGTTATTTAGTCATTTTGAAAGAATTGATGCTGCCGCCAAGGATAGAAACTACAATGCAGCACAAGCTCAATATTTTGAAGCCCTCAAGGATTTTGATGCTTATCTTGAAATTATCCCTACTAATGGCTAATCAGCTTTAGAGGATGGTTAGGTTGATGGTTTTAAGTGTTAGGTATTTAATAAATAGTTTTTTTGATTTTGGAGAGTGGGGCGATATTAATGGTTAAGTTTCCTTTGGCTTTGGCGGTGGCAACGGCAAAAATTATCACTGGCACAGTGCGTTTATTGGGTTTGGGGGCAGCTAGTGTCTTACCGGGGGCGATTGCTAGACGTTTCCACCCTCGTTTGTTGGCGGTTTTGTCAAAGCAGATTAAGGAGGGGGTAATTTTAGTAGTTGGTACTAATGGTAAAACTACTACTTCTCTTTTGTTGAAGGAAATTTTACAAAATGCTGGTTATGGGGTGATTCATAATTCTACGGGGGCTAATTTAATCAATGGTTTGGTTACTTGTTTGATTGATAATAGTAATCTTTGGGGGAAAATTGAGGCGGATTATGCCATTCTTGAGGTGGATGAGAATGTTTTACCTTTAGTTTTGAAGGAGTGCAATCCTAGTCATATCTTAGCTCTAAATTTATTCCGAGATCAATTAGATCGTTATGGGGAAGTGGATTCTATTAGTTATCGTTGGAAAAGTGCGATCGCACCTTTATCCCAAGCAACTACCATAGTTATTAATGGAGATGATCCCACTTTATGTTATTTAGGTCAAAACATTGATAAAAAAGTATTATTTTTTGGCTTAAATGAAAAGGATTTATACTTAGAAGAAATTCCCCACGCTGTTGACTCTATCTACTGCCCTAATTGTGGTCATCCCCTTGATTATGAAGGGGTTTATCTTTCTCATCTTGGAGATTATGACTGCCCAAGTTGTGATTTTACTAAAAGTACGTTGGACGTAAATAGTCAAGAATGGGGGCAAATTTTAATTGGGGTTTATAACAAATACAATACCCTAGCCGCTGGACTTTTAGCCCAATCTATCGGAGTAGAAAAAGAGGTCATTAATCAAACTATTCTTAACTTTAAGGCGGCTTTTGGTAGGGCTGAGGAATTAACTATTAATAACAAAAATATTCGCATTCTACTATCTAAAAATCCCGTGGGCATGAATGAGACTATCAGGGCAGTTAATGACTTAAAAAGAGTTAATCCCCATTGTACCACCATGATGATTTTAAACGATCGCACCCCAGACGGTACCGATGTATCATGGATATGGGATGTGGATACGGAAAAATTAGTAGAATCGGGCGGAAATATTGTAGTAAGCGGAGATCGGGTTTATGATATGTCCTTAAGATTGAAATATAGCCTAGATAATATCGATAACAATAAACTAAATTTAATCGTCAAAGAAAATCTATCGGAAGCCATAGAAGAAGCCTTAAAAATCACCCCAGAAAATCAAACCCTATATATAATCCCCACATATTCCGCCATGCTAGAAGTGAGGAAAATTTTACTAGGTAGAAGTATTTTGTAAAAATTAATATACTTGACCACGATAAGTTCTAACTTTTTTTTGATTCCTCGCATTTTGTTTCTTCTCCTCTTTCCCCTCCGCACTAAAAGCAACTCCTCGATAGGTTTGCAATTCAGGGGATGTTGCCGGGGGAGAGGATATGGGTTTATCCACCATAGGAGAAGCATAGGGTTGTACATTCCACTGAGTATTATTAACCTCTCTTTCAATGGTATCTATAGCCCTATAGCTAGTTTCCCTCGGTACATTATTATTAACCTCTCGTCTTGCTAATATTCGAGAATTTAGCTCAGAAACATCACCTCTACTGTTGTCCTTCGGGCGACTGTTGTTAGAAGTTTTTACCTCTTTTACCTCTGTCCATACTGTGTAGGAAAAATTGGTTTCAGTGACAAAACTTTGTTTTCCTTTAGTTAAAAATTCACTGGACAGGAAAAGGGCTTTTTCTCTAAACTTTTTAGGTACATCAGATTCCCTGACAAAACTTTTACCAAAACACTCAATTTTGAGACTTTTTTGTATGTCTTCTGCTTTTACTCCATAGACTTGTAAATTTTCAGCGGATAATATTTCCATTACCTTTTTCCTTTGCCGATAGTGTGATTTTTAATGATGTGTTGTTGATTAATTTATCTTACGCAATTTTTTTGATGGTCAATGTAAAATTCACTACACTTTAGCGTATTTGATAGGCAAAATATTCTTCTTTTCCTCTTTTTTTATTTCGCTCTAGGAGTCTCCATGTTTCTCCTTTTTTGCTTCTTTCTATGTCTAATTGAAATGGATTTTTAATGATTTTTGTTTTATTATTATTTAGTTTAAGTTTAATCTGATAGATCCCTTCTAAATGATAAACTGGCAAATTATAAATTATTTGTGGTTTTATGTGCTTAATATCTATTTTGCTAATTTCAAATGTTGCTGGGTTTGTCTGCAATTGATACCCTAAATCATCATAACTAGATTGTAAGGTAAGGGCGATCGCCTTTTCCACAATATTCGGAGGCGGGGCAAATTCTAAGGGGGCAGAAACGGTGCTACAACCTCCACAGATAAAAAATAGTGATAAATTAATAAGAATAAACTGAATAATATTTTTCATGTCCTAGCTATAATACAATCCCCATTAAACCATTATCTAATTTAAAAAAACCAGCATATTCCAACGCAAACTTATATTTTAAAATTTATGGATAATCAAGAACAAGAAAATAAACTCCCTGAAATAGATAGAAAAGAAACTATTATTAATTTAAAAAAGACAATCAAAAAGCTACAATTAACCTTAGAAAAAATCAATCAATCAGAAATAGAAGAGTTTCCCACCATTGAAATTACTAACACTTTTATCGAGTCTAGTAATAATTTGATTGATAATATCAAACTCACTCCCCGCTTTAAAGTTCAAAATAACCCTGACAATATATCAGAAAATGTCGTCAGTAATATCCCCCCTCGCAAAAAAACATTTAACTTTAATTTTCGTTTAGGAGCGATCGCGCAGCGCCACTTTGTGATCGCCCTTGGCTCCATTATAATTATCATAGGAATATGCTGGACACTCATCAACCCCACCATCGAAACAAAAAGTAATCAGGAAAACATAGCCATCATAACCACCGAAAACCCCCCAGATAATCCTCAACCCCCCATCATAGATAACTCAAGTAGCCCATTAAAAGAAGAAAATATAACCAACTCAGAAATTACCATCATTAACGATAAACTCGAAACTGAAACTCCCCCAGAAGCCAATCTCCCCCAAGAAGAAACCCCAGAAATATCTCCCCCCGTTAGCATTGATGATAACCCCCCTGCACCAGAAGAAATTAATCCCCCGATTCCTGAGAAAGAAGTAGAAATCATTATTGAGGAAAAAACCGTCAGCGCCCTTACCATCGAACAAACATTATACGATAACATTCAAGAACAAATTGACCAAATTACCGATAAATATGGCAAAAGTTTGATCATTAATTTAAGAGCGAACTTTCGTAATAACTATCTTCTTATTACCCTCACTCAAAATTGGTATCAAATGAATAGTAACGAGCAAGATAATTTTGTTAATGATGTTTATGACATAGGTAAACTACTTTATTTTAATAAAATCAATTTTCAAGATGAGCAAAAAAATATAGTTGCTAGAAATGCAGTAATTGGAGATAAAGTTATTATTACTCAACGATAATCAATTTTGCTAAAAAAAAGGGGTTTAAACCCCTAGTTAAATATTCAAGTAAAAACTAATTTAAATTTGGATCAAATTCAGGCTTTACCTTACTAGGTATTACTTTAATAATTTCCGCCACAATATCATCCGTAGATTGCTCCTTTGTCACAGAAATAGTTATATCAGCTTGTTGATAAAGACTTTTTCTCTCGTCTAAAATATGACTTAACTTTTCTCTCAAATCAGCTTCCCTCAACAAAGGTCTAGTATTATCATTCTTGAGTCTATCTACCAAAATATCCACAGGTACATCCAACCAAATTACCATGCCATCCCGTAAATGAGCCCAATTATCTTTTTTTAAAACAATACCTCCCCCTGTACTAATTACCGTGTATAAATAACTAGAAACCTGACCTAAAACTTGATTTTCTAAAGTGCGAAAAATATCTTCTCCATCCTCTTCAAAAATTTTGTTAATACTTTTCTGAGCAACAACTTCAATGGTATTATCAGTGTCCAAAAAACGGTATTCTAATTTATGAGCTAAAAACTTTCCCACCGTAGTTTTTCCCGAACCCATCATCCCAATTAAATAGATATTTAAACCTCGCAATAGTCTATTCATAAATATATTAGATAATAAAAACTTGGTAGTATATAGATAATTTGTAAATAATAAATATTTTAATTATTGGATAGTTTTATAATGTCATCCGTATCGTATTTTAAATTATTTTTAAGTTTTTCAACGGTTAATTTTGTAATAGGATCAATCCAATTTGAAGCAATTTCCGCTAGCGGAATGAGAACAAAAGCTCTTTCTCTCATTAAAAGATGAGGAATGTTTAAATTAGGTAAATCTACAATTAAATTATCATACAAAATAATATCTAAGTCAAGGGTTCTTGCTCCCCATTTTTCCTTTCTTTCTCGCCCAAATTTTTGTTCAATATCTAATAAAAAAGATAGCAATTGAGAAGGAGTAAAATAGGTATTAATAGTAATACAACCATTAATATAATCTGGTTGAGCAGGGCCGATGGGCTTAGTTTTATACCAACTAGAGCATTTTATTAAATCAATTTGGGGCGCTGATTGGATAATTTCCACCGCCTTTTGTAAAGTATCTTTACTTTTTCCCAAATTACTGCCCAAAGCAATGGCAGATTTATTCTTTCTGGTACAATAATTAACTTCAGTAGCAATAGACACTTAAAACTGTTTACCTGTGCATTAAGATAATGTATCATTATTCCATATGAATGACTCTAGCTTAAGTAACACTGCCATAGATTTTGAAAATCTCGATCCCCTAGATTTAATAGAGGATAACGAACCCGAAAAACCAGATCCTGAAGTGATGCTGGGTTTGTTGTCTAGTGACAATCAACAAGAACAAATTGAAGGGGTGAGGGCTTTTTGCGAAATTTCTGATTCTAGGGCTGTTCCATTGCTAATTGAACGTTTAAGTCATAATTGTCCTTTAATAAGGGTAAGTGCGGCTTATGCCTTGGGTAGGAATACAGATTTATCGGCGGTGCAACCCCTAATTTTTGCCCTTCAAAATGATTGGAATGGTTATGTCCGTAAAGGGGTAGTTTGGGCCTTGGGAAACAGTGGCGATCGCACTTCATTTGAACCATTACTCCATGCCCTAAAACATGACATAGCAGCAGTAAGACTTTGGTCAGCCAGTAGTATCGCTAATATTGCCAAATTAAATTATGAAGACATTATCACCGCCATTCCTTCCCTAATTACCACCCTACGGCAAGACACCATCTCCGCAGTACGTAGTAACTGTGCTTGGACAGTGGGCAAACTCTGTCAAGAATTACCCTTTAACGTAGTTTATAACACCGCCATAGATGCCCTCATCGAAGCCCTAGTAGAAGACGAAGACTTAGGGGTAAAAGAAGATGCCAAAAACGCCCTACTAAAATTAGGCGACCCTAGAGGACTACAAATGATCGAAGAATTAGAATTTGAAGGACTGATTTAATTCCCTCCGTGCGAAAAAGCAACAGATAAGAATTATCCATTCTCAACTATTCAATCGGTTCCCCATGTCAATTGTTAAAAAGTATTAAGAAAATGAATAAAAATGATCCCTAATACTGCACAATAGCATTCGGAAGGGAACAAAACGATCCTAACCAAATAAAAAAAGCTAATCAATATAACAACATTAAGTTATACTGGTTCACAGATTGACCCTCAAAAGTCAACCATAATTTAAAAGCCAGAAACATCAAAAAACTGGTTTAATAAAAAAAAACTATCTAAATTAATTTACTTGGAGGAATCCATAAATGAGTATCGTCACGAAATCCATCGTGAATGCTGACGCAGAAGCACGTTATTTAAGCCCCGGTGAACTAGACAGAATCAAATCTTTTGTTTCCTCTGGTGAAAGCCGTCTAAGAATCGCTCAAACCTTAACTGACTCTCGTGAGCGCATCATCAAAGAAGCTGGCGATCGCCTCTTCCAAAAACGCCCTGACATCGTTTCTCCTGGTGGAAACTCCTACGGCGAAGAAATGACCGCTACTTGTTTACGTGACATGGACTACTATCTACGTCTAGTAACCTACGGAATCGTAGCTGGTGACGTTACCCCCATCGAAGAAATTGGCTTAGTTGGCGTAAAAGAAATGTACAAATCTTTAGGTACTGACATCGGTGCAGTAGCTCAAAGTGTACGTGAAATGAAAGAAGTTGCAACTTCCTTAATGTCTGCAGAAGACACCTCCGAAGCAGCTTCCTACTTCGACTATGTAGTCGGAGCATTACAATAGGTTTTACCCATAAATCCGTAAACCTATCGAGTCTAAAATTCTTTTAGTCCTGCAAAACTAACAAAAAGTCAATTAATTAGAAAGGAAAATAACCATGCAAGACGCAATTACTGCAGTAATCAACTCCTCCGACGTACAAGGTAAATACCTTGATGCCAACGCTTTAGGAAAATTAAAAGGCTACTTCCAAAGTGGTCAACTCCGTGTTCGTGCCGCTAGCGTAATCAGCGCTAACGCCGCTACCATCGTAAAAGAAGCTGTAGCTAAATCTTTACTATACTCCGACGTAACCCGTCCCGGTGGAAACATGTACACCACCCGTCGTTACGCTGCTTGTATCCGTGACCTAGACTACTATCTACGTTACTCCACCTACGCTATGTTAGCCGGTGACGCTTCCATCTTAGATGAGCGTGTATTAAACGGTTTAAAAGAAACCTACAACTCCCTCGGAGTACCCATCAGCTCCACCGTTCAAGCTATCCAAGCAATGAAAGAAGTAACCGCTAGTTTAGTAGGTGCTGACGCTGGTAAAGAAATGGGTGTTTACTTTGACTATATCTGCTCTGGCTTAAGCTAAGACTTAAGGCTTGTAGATAAGGTAAAACCTTAACCCACAGGTTAGGAAAGTCAGGAGTAAGTGCCAGTTTGACTTCATCATTTAGTTAATTTAGTATTGACTCTTGGCTCCTAACCGTAGCTTCTCGCTAAAATAAGAAAGAACTATATATATCTTTTTCTCAATATTAAAAAACCCTTAAAAAACTTTCCAAAATACTAAGGAGACTACCTCACATGAGAATGTTTAAAGTAACGGCTTGTGTACCAAGTCAAAGCAGAATTAGAACCCAAAGAGAATTACAAAACACCTATTTTACCAAATTAGTTCCCTACGATAACTGGTTCAAAGAGCAACAAAGAATCCAAAAAATGGGTGGTTCTATCGTTAAAGTTCAATTAGTAACTGGTAAACAAGGTGCTAACACTGGCTTACTTTAATTAATATTTGACCATATTAAAAAAATCAAAATTTAGGGGAAATAAAACCATGAAATTCTCCCCAGCAATATAAGGGATGTTTTACAGCAAGCATCCCTATTTTTTTTTACGCTTCCTTAACTTCATAACTAAAAGGAAAAGAAGTTTGTAAATTAATCAACTCATCTCGATGGGCTTGAATGGTAATGACGGTTTCTTTTTTCTCCTCCTCATCAATGGCATCATCAATGCGAAAAGCAACCTCCTCCACCCTTTTTGCTCCCTTCCAATAAAAATAACCTGCCACAGGAGATAAAATAATTAAACCAATGAACCAATTAACTTGAGGATGGAATAACATTTCTAAAACCAAGGAAAAGGAAAATAGTCCGCACCCAGCCAAAAAACTAAGAAACACAGCTAAAAATATACTAGGAGATACTAAACCCTCCAAAGTCACCTTATTTCTTTCCCCATCGATCGCCTTTACTTGGTAAGATCTTTGTTGAAAGTAATCCCGAAGATAAGCCAAAATACTATCCTCAGATTCAGGACAACTAAGGGTAACAACTTCTGTTCTATCTTTAATACTGCCACGAATAAAAAAGAATAAACCAACCATTAATAAAAGAGTCAAGAAAAAAGTAGAAACCATAAAATTTAAGACATAAAAGTATTAGATAGCTAAAATTAATTGTATAGCACCAATGACTTAAACAATGGACAATAGAGCATAGACATGAGTCAGTCCATCACAAAAGTGTATCAATTGAGAAAATATTATCTTTTTATAACCGATTCAAGGGAACTTAATATCAGTTATCCCGAATTTCAGTTAATTAACTTTTTTTATTATCAATTATCAACTATCAACTATCAACTATCAATTAATTTCCTGTGGCACAAAAACAAAAATTTCCTCATTTATTAGGCTCAAAATGGACATCGACCCAAAAAACATGGGGCTGGAGACACTTTCAAGTAATTAACCGTAAAAATCAAGGTAAATGGGTATTTGCCGAGATGACTGCCTCCTGCGATGAAGATGTGCGTTTTTGGATTAATGCTAAACAATTAAAAGATAGAGACTTATGGCTACCCGGCTGGAAAACCTTAGAAGACATCAAGGAAATGAGTTAGCTCTTAATCATGGTAAGGAGTATGACTGAATTATGTACATAATACTGAATCCGCAGAGAAAAGTATGCTAATACAACGAACAATGGGCTTAAGCCCATTGCCAAAGACAATAAATAAAATTCCGGTATTTGAGATATTATCACCATTGCCTATTCCGCACCTAAACAAGCTGCCCCAAAATTAAATCAATAATTTGATGACTAAGGGCAAACTTTGATGATGGTTGTAACGGTGTTTTTTGTCCGTTTGCGGTGATAAATATTGCTTCATTAGTGTCACTGGCAAAACCCACATTCATTTTATCAATAGGATTGGCAACGATCGCACTTAACCGTTTACGAGTTAATTTATCTAGGGCAGGGGTGACAATATCCCCCGTTTGAGCCGCAAAACCAATCAAAAGTTGTTCCGGTTGTTTCATTTTACCCAACTTTGCCACAATGTCCGTAACGGTATCCAATTCTATGGAGGGAGGTAAATTGCCCTTACTCAGCTTCGTTTTATAACACTCCCTTGGTTTCACATCCGCCACCGCCGCCGCCATAATAGCCCAATCCGAGGTAGGAAAATTATTCACCATGGCCTTTTCCATTTCCCCCGCCGTAGTGACATCAATAAATTGTAGGGGAGGGAGATTTTTTAACAACTCAGGGGCAACATTTGCCCCCACCAAAGTAACTTTTGCCCCCCGATGATGACAAGCCACCGCCAAAGCAATACCCATTTTACCCGTGGAAGGGTTGCCGATAAAGCGTACGGGATCAAAAAATTCCCTTGTGCCTCCCGTGCTAATTAAGATATTTTTATCCTTTAAATCTTGTTTTCCCCCAGTATGTATCACCGATTCGAGGGCGGAAATAATTTCTTCCGACTCTGCCATTCTTCCCTGTCCAGTGCGATCGCACGCCAACAAGCCCGTATTGGTGTGGAGAGAAAAAAAACGATCATTTTGCCCTAAAAGTTCCCAGTTTGCTTGTACCGTCGATTGTAGCCACATTTCCGTATTCATAGCGGGGGCGACTGCTATGGGGCAATTTGAAGCAAGAACCGTATTCGTTAAAAGATTATCTGCCATGCCATGGACTAACTTAGCAAGGGTATTGGCAGTGAGGGGGGCAATCAAAATTAAATCGGCCCATTCTCCCAAAGAAATATGTAACGGGCGAGGGTGAATAGGTTGCCAAAAATCTGCGTCCGTATAAGCCTGTTTTCGGGCAAGGGTTGACACCGTGAGGGGAGAAATAAACTTTTGGGCAGAGTCGGTGAGGATGACTTCTATTTTCGCCCCCATTTGAAACAATTGGGAGATAACAGTGCATACCTTATAAGCAGCAATGCCTCCCCCAATACAGATTAAAATTTTTTTGTCTTTAAAAGATTGCCAAAATCCTTTATGATTCGTCATAGGCTTCGATGTCAAGGAGATAAAAGTAAGGTTCAATTAAATCTTCACGGTGAAATGCGATCGCCCTTAGTTTATGCCAATCCTGTAAACCTTCAAAGGGAGTTTTATAATCATCATTTTCTAACCTAGTTGCAATTTGTGCCACATCTTCCATGGTCATCTCTGCAAAATCTTGGTCGGTATATGTTAATGTTGTCATAACTAAACCTCCGTACATGGTTTTTTTAGTTTACCCCAAGTACATTTTAACCCGATTTGGTTTTTTTCTCGAAATGTACAAGAATGTTAACAATTTCAGAATAGGGAATGGGGAACAGTTTATGATTTTTGATCGTAGATGGATAAAATGGGGATGACATATGCAGATAACTGATAATCAACATGGTACCATAACCCATATCGGGGAAGTGATTGAAACCTCTACCACGGAATTTTTAGCTCAATGTTTAGAGCCAGAGGAGTTAAGTTTTCCTGTGATGCCTCCCTTTGGTAGTTGGGTAAAGTCCATTGATGATGAGTCGGGAAATAAAATCTATGCCATCATTACCAATGCTACCACTGCCCCCATCGACTCTATCCACAGAGCAAGGGCTTTGGGTTTATCTTTGGCGGAATTAAAAGAGCAACAACCACAAATCTTTGCTATGTTAAAAACGGAATTTCGAGCCGTAATAATCGGCTTTGAAACCCCTGCGGTGGGCAATAATGGGGTTAATCCTCCCCATGGAAGAATTTTTCAATATTTACCCCCTCGCCCTCCCCAAATTCATCAAGGGGTATTTAGTTGTACGACGGATGAAATAACTAGATTTACGGAAAATCCTGATTTCTTGAGAGTCTTACTCCGGGTGAGTAATACCCCCATTGAATCTCTTACGGCGGCTACCCTCAGAGAAGTATATAACATTCGAGGGTGCGATCGCCCTTGGTTAGTAAAAGCAGGAAGGGTATTGAGTGTTTTGTTAAAAAATGACTACGACAGTCTTAAGTTTATCCTTGGGCAAGTAAACGTGAGGGATAATTGAGAGGGGTAATGAGTAATGGGTAATGAGTAATGGGTAATGAGTAATGAGTAATGAGTAATGAGTAATGAGTAATGAGTAATGAGTAATGAGTAATGAGTAATGAGTAATGAGTAATGAGTAATGAGTAATGAGTAATGAGTAATGAGTAATGAGTAATGAGTAATGAGTAATG
>NZ_JBSZCP010000066.1:0-91511 GCF_054166785.1 Cyanobacterium sp. | reverse complement strand
TTTGCTGAAGCACTCGAGGCATTTCGCACTGCTGTATCTTTTCGTTTTGTCCACTGGCTTGCCCATAATACTGAGGTATTTTCTGCTTATAAAGCTAGTTTAGGCTTTGTTTGGGCTTGAGTTTTGTTTAAGTACCGTTAACCTATTCAAGTGGTAATTTTGATAACCATTGACATTAAACTCGAAATATCCTGCGGAGGTTTGTTAATTATTCATAGTTAGCTATATGATAGGTAGTGTAAAGTTTTATTGAGTAAGATTAATGGTTGTAGCTGCACCAAAACTAAATTACGATATTAAAGATATTAATCTAGCTGATTTAGGTCATCAAAGAATCGAATGGGCAGGAAGAGAAATGCCCGTATTAAAACAAATTAGAGATCGCTTCGCCAAAGAAAAACCCTTTGCAGGTATTCGCATCGTTGCTTGTTGTCACGTTACCACCGAAACAGCACACTTGGCGATCGCCCTTAAAGCTGGAGGCGCCGATGCCCTGCTTATCGCTAGTAACCCCCTCTCCACCCAAGACGACGTAGCCGCTTGCTTAGTAAGAGACTACTCCATTCCTGTTTTCGCCCTCAAAGGGGAAGATAACGACACCTACCATCGTCATGTCCAAACCGCCCTTGATCACCGTCCTAATATTATCATCGATGACGGCTCCGATGTGGTCGCCACCATGGTAAAAGAAAGACAAGAACAACTCAGCGACTTGTTAGGCACCACCGAAGAAACCACCACAGGTATCGTGCGCCTAGAAGCTATGTTCAAAGATGGGGTTTTAACCTTCCCCGCTATGAATGTAAACGATGCTGATACCAAACACTTCTTCGATAACCGCTATGGTACAGGACAATCTACCCTCGATGGTATCTTCCGTGCCACCAATGTATTACTCGCAGGTAAAAATCTTGTGGTAGCAGGTTACGGCTGGTGTGGTAAAGGGGTAGCCATGCGCGCCCGTGGTTTAGGTGCTAATGTCATCGTTACCGAAATTGATCCTATCAAAGCCATTGAAGCGGCCATGGATGGTTTCCGGGTAATGCCCATGGACGAAGCCGCCAAAGTAGGTGATATATTTGTAACCGTTACAGGTAACAAGCACATCATCCGTAAAGAGCATTTTGCTTCTATGAAAGATGGTGCCATGGTATGTAATGCAGGACATTTTGACATCGAAATTGACCTCAAATCCCTAGGTGACATGGCAAAAGAAGTAAAAGAAGTTCGTAACTTTACCCAACAATACATCCTTGAAAACGGTAAATCCGTTGTTGTACTAGGAGAAGGACGTTTAGTTAACTTGGCCGCAGCGGAAGGACACCCCAGCGCCGTTATGGACATGAGTTTTGCTAACCAAGCCCTCGCCTGTGAGCATTTAGTAAAAAATAAAGGTTCTCTCGAACCCGGATTACACTCTATTCCTGCGGAAGTAGATAAAGAAATTGCCCGTCTCAAACTTCAAGCTATGGGTATCACTATCGATTCTTTAACCCCTGAGCAAGTTGAGTACATGAATTCTTGGACTGTGGGAACCTAATTTTTAGGGAATTTTAGTCTCGGCATAAGGACTATTTTAGTCTCGGCAAGGGGTTTAAACCCCTTGTTTAATGATGGTTTTTATTATTTTTATTTATTTACTATAAAATTATTTTCTATGCGTAAGTTATCTGGTTTTTTTTGTTTAATCATTTTAATCTTATCCGTGATGGTTTTCCCTCACAGTGCGATCGCACAGGGGCAATTAGTGATCGCCGCTAGTTCCAGTTTCGTCACCTCCACCTTTGAAAGTAAAAGCCTAAAAGGAGAAGACTTCACCAACCAAAACCTCCAACAGGCAGAATTTACCAAAGTAAACCTAGAAGATGCCAAATTTAATGATAGCGATCTACGGGGTGCCGTATTCAACGGAGTTAACGCCGAAGGTGCTAGTTTTGCAGGGGTAGATATGAGTGATGGATTAGTCTATGTCACCAGCTTCAACAACACAGACTTAACCAACGCCATTTTTAGAGATGCCATCATGCTACGTACCACCTTCAAAAACGCCAACGTTGAAGGAGCAGATTTCACCTTTACCGTCCTCGACAACGAGCAAGTAAATTTATTATGTAAAAGTGCATCAGGCATTAACCCCGTCACCAATGCCAGTACCAGACAATCTCTCGGTTGCCCATAACCTGTAGGGTGGGCAATGCCCACCAAAAAAAATCCTTAGATTTATTAATCAGTCATTACTGTTAAAATTTGAGGCGGTGTAGCATCAGGAGGATATAGAAAATCCACCGACACCAAACGATTACCATTCGGCGGTAAAGTAACCCTCAACAAATCTTGCCCCTCTTCTCCCCTCCTTTGTACCAAATGGAAATAACGCCAACGGGGTAAACCCTCATCATTGGTATATTTCACCTGTACCAAACCCCTAAAAAATACCTGCGGCCCAGGTTCATCCAAAAATTCCAATTCCCCCACATCCCTTTTAATGGGAGTAGAAATTCTTACCCTCACCGTCTGCTCCTCATCCGTTGGATTATACAGCGGTAAAGTTAAACTGTACTGCACCCCATAGTTACCATGAGCCTCAAAAGCCGTATCCTCATATCTTACCGCCAAGGGAGCCGTTTGTATTTGCTCAGAACCTAAACGCCCCCTAACAAGGGTACTCAAACCATAGGAAAAAGCCTCCCCAGAATCAGGAATATTTAACACCTGACTATCACCATCAACTAAATCAGCCCTCCACATATTACCCATGGAAACCCCTGCTACCCTTCCATATCGAAAAGCACCAACCGCATCCAGTGCCGTAGGGGCTAAATCTCTGGGGGAAGATACATCACCATTCCTTAACATTTCCTGCCATTCTGAAACTTCAGGGGCATCATCTTCATCCTCTCGAAACATGGCCAAACTAGCAATGCGAACCTCTCCATCACTTCTGAGCCTAACGTAAGTAGAACGTCCATTAAGGGGAGGAGTCAAACTGTGAATCGGAATAGGTACATTCAATAACATACGACTTTCCCCTGCCCGAATAGTAATACTTTCAGGGAAAATATCCTGCCTTCTATTTTGTAAAATATCTCCCATCACCCTGCTTCCGGGCCCGGCGAACACATTACGCCCCAATACCTGAGAGGGAAGAGAAATAAAAGGAGCATCGGGTTGGCTCAAATAAGTAGCCCCCTGCAATACATCAATATTCACCTCTGCATCCGTAGGATTGTGCATCAGAATACCGATATATAAAGTTCTCATATCCCCTTCTTCGGGGGGGCGGGAAACATGGTGGGCAAATACATCAAATTCCCCATTAAAAGCAAAATCTAAGTGGGCATCAGGATTGGTTTTATTAGTTTTAGGAAAAGTAGAAAGTAAGATACCCTCTCCCAAAACCAACTCAGGACTATTACTATTAAATACAGGAATCTGATTTAACTCACCGTTTAAAGGACGAATAGTATTGGGAATATTTTGAGGTTCGGTTTCTTGCTCATCCGATGCTTGGGCAATATATACCGTTGGTGCCTCAGTGGCTAAAGACGATACATGGAAAGGTAATAGTAGGGAGAGTAACTCTAACATAAGAAATGGCTAAAGAATATTAAATTGATTCCAGAATTAGTTTAAAGGTAATATTTAAAATTTGACGACAATATTGGCTAAAATGTGTCCGAAATAGTCAAAATCTATTTTAAAAGGGTAATTGAGTATATTTTGGTGTGTAGTTTGATGGTTTGATTTTCCCATACAAAGCCACCATATCCATAAGAAAGTGCTAAGATACTTTAGAATTTCTGTTCTATGTGTAAAATTATCTACAACTCAATTTATAGTTACCTTTATGTCTAAAAAATCCTTAACTACAAAGGCTTGTAAACTTTTAATATTAGCTTGTTCAGCCTTTTGGTTCACATCTCCTAGTTTAGTTTTTGCTCAAAATGACCTAGACCCATTAGAGACAGAAATGGAAAGCGGAGATAACATTATTGCTCCCATCAGCCAAACTGCCACCCTTTTGAGTCTTGAGGGAGGAGAAAGATTGATGAGAGAAGCCGAACAGGCTATTAATCAGGGTAACTATGATCTTGCGGAATCAAGGTTACAACAAGCTCGTCGAGTTTTTAATCAGTTATCCAATTTTTATGTACAACTAGCCGATAGCTTTTCTGGTATTGATAATAATATTACCAGTTCACAACGGGCAGGAGCTTTACGCACCGCTAGTTTAAGGGATGAAGCTACTTATCAACTAGCTTTAGTTCATCGGGCCCAAAATAAACCTGAATTATCTGTACCTTTGTTAATTCAAATTATTCGCTCTCAAAATCCTACCAGTGAGTTAGGGCAAAAATCTTATCAGCAATTATACGAGATTGGTTTTGTTCAAACTCCTTTTGAAGGTCGTCGTCGTTAATCTTCTTGTTTACAAAAATTCGGTAATGGGTTGGGCTTTATTCAACCCCTGCCATGGGCTATAAACTGCTTAAAATATGCCCTATTCAAGGTTTTGTCCGCCCTAGCCAATATCCTTGGTAATGTTAAAATATACTTAAGAAACTTAACGAAAATTAATATTTCTCAAAGAAATGTATTAGAATATATAAAACTTTACATTATTAAGGAATGTTAATACCTATTCTCATTTTTGACGTTGCATTAGTGGCGTGGTCACTACATTTAATGCAAGAGGCATTTAGTCAAAGGGAATTTTCTTTGATGTTGGCGGGTAGTCTTGTGGCACTATCGGCGGCAGCGATGTTGGTGGTTTATTTCCTTGCCAATAACTGTATTACCTATCTTTCTCAACCAGTGACTTTTAGTTAAGAAATTATAAATATATTTTGTTAACAATGCTTCGGCTGCAACTCTAAACCCTTTATACCCTCTCAGCAACTTTAGTTCTCGCCTTCCCTTCATCTTTTAAGAATAGTTAATTGCAAACAACAAACTAGCCACGGAGACTGCTAGACTATCATCAGATAAAATAACCAGTTTTGTTGATCGTTAATGAGGAGATGAGTTGAAATGTTTGCTCAAGTGTACCCCCGCTTAATTAGTCGTGTTGGAGAATTTAATCCCCAGTTATTTAGGGAGATAAAAGGTAGATTACAACCCCGTAATGTGATGATTGTATCTGAGTTGTCTATAGTAGGACAAGTACTTTTATTTATTTATTTTCAAGGGCTTTTTCCTTCCCAGGAGGGGGTTTATAACCGTTATTGTACGGGAGAGGGGTATGAGACTTATACTAGGGGAGCTCAACTTTGTATTACAGATATGTTGGGCAATATCCAGACTATTAAGGAGGTATGGTGGCTAGATATGTTTGTCACCATGAGTATTATGGGTATTTTTATTCTTTTGTTGGGGGGCAGTTATATGTTAGTTGCCGATTTAACTAAGGAAGAAAGAAAGGGTACTTTTAATTTCATTCGTCTTAGCCCTCAATCAGCAAGTGATATTTTTCTGGGTAAAATTTTAGGTGTTCCCATATTACTTTATTTGTTTGGTATTTTAGCCATTCCTCTCCACGTTTGGTCTGGGTTATCTGCCAATATTAAATTTCCCCTAATGGTGATGTTTTATCTTATTTTGGGGGCTAGTTGTTTATTTTTTTATGGGGCTAGTTTACTTTTTAGCTTGGTGAGTAAGGAGTGGGGTAGTTTTCAAGCGCCTTTAGCGGTTACCTCTATTTTCTTTTTCTTGTTCTGTATGTTGGGGGTTACGTTGGAGTCTAACGCCCCTGCTTATACCCAAACTTCTTTGGATTGGTTTTTATTGTTTTATCCGGGTACGTTTTTGGCTTACCTTGTGGATTCTACTTTCCTTTCCCAGACTACTTTGGGTTATTTATCGGCGGATGCCCTTACTAATTTACGTTGGTATGGTCAAAGTTTATGGCAGAATGGTTTCTCGGGTGGTTTGTTGATTTTACTAAACTATGCTGTGTGGACTTTTTGGTTATATCAGGGCTTAAAGCGTCGTTTTGCCAATCCTCTGGCTACGGTGATTACTAAATCTCAGAGTTATGCCTTATCTTTTTGTTTTATTGTGACGAATTTAGGTTTCGCTTTACAAACTTTGGATGAATATAGTGATTTTCAAGGGATAGTTCAATTAATACAAGTATTAAATTTGATTTTATTTTTATTATTGATTGCAGGGTTAACTCCTTCTCGTCAAAGTTTGAGGGATTGGGCTAGATTTCGTCATGAAAATACCCGTGAGAATAGGGTTTTATGGAGGGATTTGGCTTTTGGGGAAAAAAGTCCTGCGGTAATGGCGATCGCCCTTAACCTATTATTAGTTAATCTATATACCATACCCTCATTATTTTTCTTTCCCAATACTAATCCCCTAGAATTTATCATCGGGATAATGTTGGGTGCATTTTCCATTCTTGTCTATGCTTCCGTAGCCCAACTATTGATGACACTAAAAACGGAAAAACGAGGAATAATAGCAGGTGTTACCGTGATAGCTCTTAATATCTCGCCATTATTTGCCCATGTATTCCTTGATGATTTGATGGGTCATAATATTAGTCATCCTATCCTTTTACAGGAAATTTTGGCTAACCTAAGTCCTTTCGCCATTGCGCTCAATACTTATCAAAGTTTAAGTGCGCTTTTCATCTCCCTAAGTATTCAAGTAGTAACCATTGTCGGCTTTAACCTCAAGACGACCAAAACCTTAGCCATTGCGGGGATGTCGGAAACTAAACGTCTGATGATGGAAAAAGAATAGTATAAACAGAGACGGGGGCGTAAATTCCACGTCCCTGATTAGTTGCCAAAACGGTCAAGTTTTATGAAAAATAATCTTTTTTTGAGCTGATTTATCAATTTTTTTTAACTCTTTTTTAACCCGTGAATCAATGTTAATTTTCTAAGTCAAGGTTTTGCTCCAATTCCTCAATAGTTATATAAGACTCAGG
Organism: Cyanobacterium sp.; assembly: GCF_054166785.1. Classification (NCBI taxonomy): domain Bacteria; kingdom Bacillati; phylum Cyanobacteriota; class Cyanophyceae; order Chroococcales; family Geminocystaceae; genus Cyanobacterium; species Cyanobacterium sp. The sequence goes on along the minus strand of NZ_JBSZCP010000066.1, from coordinate 84,568 downwards.
ATTACTCAGCCGATTTTCAGCATCCCGAATATCTTCCAAATCTTCTAAATAGCATATTATTGCTTCCTGTAACAAATCATCTTCTTTTTTCCCTAACTCCATCGCCAAAATTTTATAACGATTTTCAATATTAGGAGACAAACTAAAAGTAAACATATAATTTTGTGTCTTTACAACCAAATACAACTCCATTGTAGAATAAACCCCCTCCTATGACAGAAGGGGAAGTGTCGAAATTAAAAAGGACTACCCGGAATATTTACCCCACGATTTCTGAGAATTTGACCTGTTTCAGCACTAGGAGTGTATTGGTATCCCATTCCACTGAAACCCTCCGAATCATTTAAAATTTGAGGTGTTAACATTACAATAACCTCAGATCTGGTTTTATCGGTGAAAGTAGAGCGAAATAGACTACCAATCAAAGGTAAATCGCCGAGAATGGGAATTTTGGAAACTTGTACTCTTTCCGCATCCTGAATGATACCCGAAAGGATCAAAGTTTGACCATCTCTGATACGGATTAGACCAGAGGAAATACTTCTTCTGACTAGAGGAGTAATCACGTTACTAGCTCCACCACCACTATCAAACACTTGGGGGTTTCCGGGCGCACTAATTTCGGGATTTACGATCAAATTAATGAAACCATTATCGTCAATCCCTTCAACTTCAACTGTTAAATTAAGCCCAGCAGCTTCAATGACAGGAGTAACAGTTCTAACGCCACTTTCTGTATCTACTTCCGTTAAAACGCTAGTGACAACATTTTCAACCAAAGAAACACTTCCTGTCTGTCTTTCCTGCACCACAAGGGTAGGATCTGTCAAAATTTTGGCATTACCAGAGCTGATACTAGCTCGAATTTGAGCAAGGAAGGCTTGGGGAAGATTAAAGTTTCTGCCTGGAATACTTCTAGCAGCCACCCCGGGTTGAGCGGGGTTGAAGTTAGTGCCGAAAGGAGAAATGCGACCCGTGCGAGGAGTACCAATGGGTAAGCCTTGAAGAGTTCTGATTACATTACGGCTAATATCATCGGTTATGCTGGTGGTATCGGTGCTTAAATTAGACTCAGTGATGGTTCTGGCAAGGTTATTCACTAAAGTTCTTTGTAAACTATCGGCTTGATCTCGGCTAAAAGCTGTATTATTTCCAAATTGTCCTAAAGTTCTGTTAATAGTGTCTTGGAATGTACGGCTTAAGTCATCGCTGTTAATGGAGGTTAAATCATTAGCTAAGGACTGGGTTAAATCATTAGCTAAGTTGCGACTAAATCCTTCTGTGATGATAATTTGTTCATCAAAGGCTGGTACTAAGTTTCCATCACTATCAACCCGAAAATCCTCCGAGCTAACATTTTGATCCCTTGTGCCAAAGTTAACAACTCCAAGCCCACCATCTTGAATAATACCTGTGTTATCAACTCCAAAAGAGAAGCTAGAGCCAAAGCTAGTGCCATCTGCTAATTGCACATCAACAATACGAAGATTTACCGCTACCTGTCGTAAGCGAGTATCTGCCTGAACAATTAGATTTGTTGCTACTCTTATTTGATCGGGAGTACCTGTCAAAGTGATAGAGTTTGTTCTTTCATCGGCGGTGACGTTTAATCTTCTGAGGGGTAAAGGGGTTCTAAAGTTTTGAGCATTATCTGCCGTCAGGGGTCTTATTTCTCTTCCTGCAAATCTTCTGGCAATGAGAACTCCATCTTCATTTCTTTCATCAAAAAATATTTCGATAACTTCTTGAACTGTCGCACCTGCCAGAGCTAATTGAGCAGCGACAGTACCAGCATTCGACTGATTTAGTCTCAAGGTTCTGCTGATGCTATCGTTCACGGAAAAAGATAAATTTCTACCGACAAAAATAGTGTTGCCATCTCGGTTTGCTTCAAGTCGGTGAAGTCTCAAAAGATTATTAAATATATCTTGAACTCTTTCCCCTTCCAAATCGATAGTAATAGGTTTTTTGAGAGGGGGGACATAATCTTCTCCTCTATTTTCTTCCTCCTCTAGCTCTCCTCTCGTGCTATAGTCAAACATGATACTAAGACCTGCTGCCCGTGCAAGAATTTTCAAAACTTCATCAAGGGGAGCATCCCTAAGGACAAGGCGGGGAACTACGGCATCCGTCCCAAGATTAATGGCTTGGGTACTAAGATTAGTATTAGAAACAGATATATCTCCAATAGGAGGTGCTACAGCCCTTTGTTGAAAAGGGGGGGTTGATTCGATGCGAGTGGGGCGCACGGGTTGTCCATCTATGCTGACACGGGGATTGGGAAATAATACTTCGTTATTCTGGGCTAGTAGTAGGGGGAGAAGGTCGTTGGGCGGGGGATTGTTGCGGTTTGGGGAGGCGATCGCCCATGACTGATAACCTAGTAAAATGGCAACGGTACTACTAACAAACCTGACTTGACGGGAAGAAAATAAACTCATGAAATTAAACTCCTACACACATGGGGTTAAAAAATAATTATAAAAAAATGCTTGACTAATAAACCTTAAAAAAATTATTCCGTGGGTTGTTCTCCTTCGGCGGGTTGCTCCGGGACAACTTCTTGAAGGTCAGAAAATAAAGCACTAACGGTAATGGTGGTACTTAATCGAGGAGAACCGAAAGGAAAAACCTGACCATTTTCCAAAAAATATTGCTGGGGGGTGGAAACCGTAGCATTAAAATTTTGTACCACGAGAAAAGGTTGTAATCGCTCCAAATCTTGTACAAAAGATATTAAATTAGAAAAACTACCTTCTAGGTTGAGATTATAACTTTTTACCTGAATATTATTAATAGCTACCTGTCCAAAAGCATCATCACTCACCACGGTGCGATCGCCCGCAGGGGTAAAACTTGCCATGGTAACATTAGCACCACGAACAAATCGATTAAGATCAAGTAAAACCGTCTCTAAGGTGCGCTCCTGGGCAAACAAACTTTCCACCTGAACCCTCAGATTTTCTGCCTGCTGTAATTCCCTTTGCTTGACAATGATTCTTTGTTCTAAATCACTCTCACTCAACTGATTAAGCTGTCCTTCCTTCTCAGCCTTTTCTGCCCGTAAAGTGGATAACTCCTCAGAAACAGGGCGTATCTGGGTCCAGCCCAAAAAAGCAGCGATTAAAAAACCCACCACCCCAATGATAATTCCCGTAGTTTTGGGAGTAAAAGTTATGCCAAATAGTTCAGGATATTCCGACTCCGGGCCAAAACCTTCCGCCTCATCCCCAAAATCATCCGTTGTAGTAAAAGATGTCATTATTTTCCTCCTTAATTATTGAGTTGTTTCTTCTTCAGGTTGTTCCTGCACCATAGGTTCAATGCCCAAAGCCCCCAACTGTCTAAGAGCTTCAATACGGCTAACCAAACCAATCGCCCCTCGATTATCTAATAGATTAACCAATTCTGTGGATGGAACATCATTAATTTCCGTGGTAATATTAAAGGATACTACCTGCCCAAGGGAAATGATTAAATTTTCGTTCGTGGGGACTTCCTCACCCTCCGCTGCCTCCAATGCCGCACGGCTAGGAGCAACATTACTAGGATTATCCGTTAAACTGGTGCTAGTTAAGCGAGTTTCATTGCGATTAAGTAAATTAGAAGCCTTGAGAGTCAACATAAGATCATTTACATCATCATAGGAATCAGCCACCCCCGCAATAGTTAGTTCTCGATTTCCCGATTGAGTGATAGACTGAATTTGAACATTAGGCGGTGTTAAAAAAGCAATCTCCCGTAACATAGCCGACCAAGGCTTAATTTCATCAAAAACGCTTACCAAAATTCCCACCTGCCCATTGATATTATCAATTTGTTGTTGAATTTGATTAATTTCGGCGTTTTGTCCTTGTAACCGCTGAATCTCAGACTCTAACTGACTAATACTAGCTTCCGTGGATGTTTTCTGATTATTGAGCAACAAAGAAGCTCCTCCCACCGCAGCTATTAGAGCCACCGCTACCCCAGAACCAATGAGGACAGGGATTCTTTCCGCCATGGTGGTTTCCTTCTTAAAACCAGCGGTTTTGCCCACCTGAGTGATGGCATCTTGATTTCTCTCTTTGAGAAAGTTAATGTCAATATTGTGCATAACCTAATTCATCCTCATCGCTAAACCTAACACCGTCCCTAACCCGTATCTTTCCATACCCGATAATTCCTCTTTCATTGTAATTCCTAATGATGTCACGGGATCAAAAAGAGTAGCAGGAATGTTAAGTTTTTTGGTGAAAAATTCATCAATTTGAGCAAGTCCAGCCCCAGGCCCGGCGATCAAAATTTGTACTACCTCCACATCTCCGCTTTGGTTGATATAAAAATTCACCGAACGGCGCAACTCATCCACCAATTCCCCCAATACCCTGAGTAAAGAATCCATCCCGGGGTTAATCCAAGTTTGGCTACTGGTGCTACTGGTAGAGGTTTGATCTGGATTGTTTGGTATGGTAATATCTTGAAGAATTTCCGTATTTTTGGAAGTCGGTAAATTCATGGCTTGGGCGAGGGCAATTTGCATCTGATAGGTGCCGATGGGTACTGTGCGGGAAAACTGAGGTACTCCTTCCACAATGATGGCGATTTCGGTGCTATCAAATTCAATATCTACTAATACAACGGCTTCGCTGGAGCTAAACTGCTGTAGTTGGTCTTTGAGGGTTCTAATGAGAGATAAGCTATTGATTTCTAAGACTTTTATATCAAGTCCTGCCTGTTGAAATGTTTCTAGGTAAAGATCCGTATTTTCTTTACGGGTAGCTACCAATAGCACTTGTACTTTTTCGATACCGTCGCTATCATCCACAAAATAACCTAGTTTTTGGTAATCAAGATCTACCTCCTCCTTGGGGTAGGGTAGATATAAACTGGCTTCGTGGTTTAAAACGGTGTCTTGAAGCTCTTGATCATTTAATTCTGCGGGAATAGGCAAAATTCTAATGATTGATTCTCTCATGGGTACTGATGTAGCCACTTGTTTGGGTTTAATCTTTGCTTCTTTGAGCAGTTGTTCGATTAATTCGGCTAGGGCTTCGGAGTCTCTGATTTGTCCTTCTTCAAATATTTCTTCTGGTACTTCCAGGGATTGATATTTTAGGAGTTTATATTGTTGCCCTTTTTTGCTGACTTGTGCTAAGGAAATGCGATCAGGATTAATTTCTATCCCTACTCCTTTTCCTTGCCCCCCCAGTAAATTATTTAAAAAACCTACCATTTTGTTTTGATTTTTACGTATTTTTACTTAACTAGGAATATTTTTTTAAAATTTATTTTATTTTAAGTTTTTTCTGTGATTAGTTCAAAGTTTTTTTTGCTTAACCCAAGGAAGATTATATAAAGATTAATTAAGTACAGAACCAAAAACTCAGAGGATCAAAAAATAAAGATAAATTTGCTAATATCACATTATGGTACAGTTTCCCGTAGCATGAGAAAAATAGAAATACTACCATCGGTAAAAAAAACATCATTAGCCCTTAAAAGTGTCAATAATGCCTAATTTAATTTTTTCAATGAGAATTTGTTAGGCTATACTAAAAATGGGTTGTGGAGATATTTTTTTTGTCTTTTTTGCTTCCCATAGTCCATTAAGGTTGTCTTTGTAATAAATTTGGTCAGGACGTTATTATGATTTCCTCTAGTCAAGCTCAAGAGTTGTATAAACAAACCTTGTTTCGCCTTGGAGCAATGTTAAAGCTATTAAAACAGGGGGACTCGCCTGATAATCGCCATAGTATTCAAAAACACTGTGAAACCCTTTCCCTTGAGGGAAAAAAACAAAATCTTTTCGGTTGGGTCTCCATTATGGAAACTGCCCAAGGTGCGATCGCCAAGCCTCACCACGATTATAGTAGCACCACTAAATTAATTATCAAAGAGATTAAACAAGCATCGGAGTATTTACTTAAAGGGGATGTAAATGCGATCGCCGTTAGCGATCAACTCCTTGAGTTAGCACCCTCTGCCCGTACCAGATTTATGGATGTGGAAACCATCTATGCGGGGGTAAATATGGATGCAGAAGAGGAAACTGCAGCCCCCATAATTCAAGAACAACAAAAAAATAATACGATAGAGAGAGACCTTTGGCGAGAAACACTTTTCACCAGCACCGACAAGGAAGAAAGCCCAGAGGAAAATCTACTGTTAGACGAAGATAAACTATCCTCTATCCTCTCCGATAATGATATTGATTGTGATGATGATGATGTTTTCATTGATACCGATGACGAAGAAACAATTAATAATTTCTTAACCAGCAAAGAAACAAACATCGGAAGTGAGCGCACCATCAGCGGAACGGAATTTTTTGCATCCATATCAACAGATATAGGTGAGCAAGGGCAAAACTCCATCGATGAATTATTTGATGATATAGAATTACTAGAAGACCATGAACCTGAACCCATCGAGGATGATTGGGACTTTTTAGAAGAGGAAGAAAACATCGGTGGGGAGGTAGAAAACTACACCGTCGATGCCATAGAAGATGACGTTAATGATAGTTTTGAGGATTTATTAGAGGCTACCAGTGCGATCGATTTTGGGGCAGAGAGTTTAACCATTCACCATGAAAATCCTAACCCCCGTAGTACCGTCATTATTGAAAATGCCAAGGAAGAAGTCGCCAAAATAACCTCCTCCTGGAAAACGACACCTCCAGAAGAAATTACCCCCGATACCGCCATCACCCCCCACCCATTGATTATTTACGATCAATTTGAAGAATTAGAGCAAACCATCACCCAAGAAAATCACTTCCTCATCGAAGCACTATCAACCCTAGACTTAGGGCTACCTACCCCCACCCATTACTATTACGAAACCTTTGAAGAGTTAGAAAAAGTCGTTAATCGGGCTCAGACATCCGCCCCACAAGTAAACTGGTCTCAACTAGAAAATATTATCAATGAAGGATTAGATTTATCCTCCTCAGACGATGACCTAGAACAAGAACTAAGCGATCTAGATCGCCTCTTAGCCGAGGCAGAAAACCCCTCCACCGTTCAAAAACGGAAAAAAGCCCCTGCCCCCGCCGCTCCTGCTCAACAAAAACAACCCACCTTTGAACAGAGTATGAGGGTACCTGTCAAACAGTTGGATAACCTCAACAACCTCATCGGGGAGATGGTAATTCGTCGTAATCGCCTCGAAGAAGACCAAGAGAAACTACGACAGTTTTTAGAAAATCTCCTTTCCCATGCCCAAGACTTGAGCGAAGTGGGAGACAGAACCCAAGATATGTACGAAAAGAGTTTATTACAAGGCTCTTTGATTAGTAGCCGTAGGCGCAATCAATCCACCGTTAGAGAACAACTAGAGCGAGGAAAAATTGCTAAAAATAATCAAGATAATAGCAACAACAACCCTTCCCCTAACAACAGCTCCAAGGGAAATGGTAACTCCTCCATGCCCGAAATCGAACTAGACGATTTAGAATTAGACCGTTTTAGTGAATTTCACCTCCTAGCCCAAGAAATGATCGAGCTAGTGGTTAGGATTAGGGAATCAACCTCAGACATTCAATTTTTAGTAGATGAAACGGATCAGCTAGGGAAAAATATACGGGATATTACCGATCAACTTCAAGAGCAGATTAATAAATCTCGCATGGTGCCTTTTGCTCAAAATGCCGATCGCCTTCCCCTGCCCATCCGTAAAATTGCCCAAGGTTATGATAAACAGGTTCAACTAAAAATTGAGGGTAGAGAAGTATTAATTGACAAAATGATCCTCGAGCATCTATGGGATCCCCTACTTCAAATCGCCAAAAACTCCGTCACCCACGGTATTGAGCAACCAGACGAAAGAATCGCCAATGGAAAAGATGCCATGGGTACAATTACGGTGAGAGCTTTTTTACAAGGACCTCAAACCGTAATTTCCGTATCCGATGATGGGGGCGGTATCGATGCCCATAAAGTAAAACAAAAAGCCATTCAGAAAAAACTAATTACCCCCGAACAGGCAAACAACCTTAAAGATCAAGAAATTTATGACTTTCTCTTTAATGCAGGGTTTACCACCAAAGAAAGTGCCGATAGCCATGCAGGAAGGGGAGTTGGTTTAGACATTGTCCGCAACAAATTAAACGAGATTCGAGGCTCGGTAAATATTGACTCAATTCCGGGTAGAGGTACCACCTTTACCATGCGCTTACCCCTCACCCTCACCATCGGTAAGGCTCTTTGTTGTCTTAACAATAACGTTCGTATTGCTTTCCCCATTGATGGTATCGAGGATACCCAAACCCTATCCCATCACGATATAGAGAAGGATAGAAATGGTAATGCGTACATTAATTGGAATAATACAAGAATTCCCCTACGTCCTCTCAATCAGCTTTTACAATATAACCGTCAAATGAGCCGTAGTTTTATGTATAACTCGGTAAATAGTGACGAGAATAGCGTTTCAGTAATTATCCTACGGGGGGGTAATGATATTTTGGCGGTGGAAGTTGACCAAATTTTGCCCGAAGAAGAAATCGTTATTAAACAAATTTCTGGCCCCCTTCCTAAACCCAAAGGAATTGCGGGGGCTACCGTGCGCAGTGATGGAACAATCATGCCTGTGGCGGATGTCATTGAGTTGATCAAGATTGCTGAAGGTAGTTTGAGTAATCAGGTTAAATCTCAGATGTTCCCCAGTGTCACCATGGAAGAAAGACAGGCCATGTCTGAGTCTCAGGTCAATATTGCTCCTTTGGTGTTGATTGTGGATGACTCTATCACCGTGAGGGAGATGTTATCTATCACTTTCTCGAAGGAAGGTTATCGAGTTGAACAGGCGAGGGATGGACAGGAAGCATGGCAGAAGTTACGTTCTGGGTTGCCTTGTAATTTAATTTTCTGTGACATTGAAATGCCCCGTATGAACGGTTTGGAGTTATTACAACATTTACAGGAAGATGATGAGTTGGCTCACATTCCCATGGCAATTTTATCTTCACGGGGTTCTCAAAAACATCAAAAAATTGCGGCGGAGTTGGGGGCTTGTGCTTACCTAATTAAGCCTTGTGTGGATAAGGAGTTAATTGATTCTGCCCAAAGAATGATGACTGGGGAAGTTTTACTCGAGGGTAGTACGAGGGTTTCTACGGCAAGGCTGACGGATGTTCAGCCAGAGGATGATACATCTACTTTTGGAGGGGCGAGAAGGAGAACTAGCTCTGCTCCTATGGTGTTGATTGTGGATGATTCTGTGGTGGTTAGGGAGATGTTATCTTTATCCTTTAAAAAAGCTGGTTATGAGGTTGAGGTGGCAAGGGATGGACAGGATGCTTGGGAAAAACTCTCGGGGGGCTTGCCTTGTGAAATAGTCCTTTGTGATATTGAAATGCCCCGCATGAATGGCTTGGAGTTGTTGGCAAGAATGCAACAGGATGATGTTTTATCCCAATTACCAGTGGCGATGGTGACATCTAGGGGAGCGGAAAAACACCGCAGTATTGCGGCGGATTTGGGGGCAAGAGCTTATTTTACGAAGCCCTACATTGAGGATGAGTTGTTAGATGTGGCTAAACGTTTGGCTAATGGGGAGGTGTTTTTAACTTCTGGGGCCACGAAATCTTCATAGGTTTATTTTGGGTATGCAACATCATTGAACTACAGCAAATATATAATACTAGAACCATTATTACTATTGCCCATTGCCGAACTAAACTAAAAATCAGACCTTAGTTCACCAACGCCTTATTTCTTTCTTTTACTATTTCGCAGGTACGGGATTTTTTTGGTGGTATGGGCAGGTTGAAACAACTGTGGAAGTCTTTTTGTACTTTAAAACTTAGACGGGGTGATACTTGTTTTACTATCTGGGTTAATAGGCGATCGCCCGTGGATTGTATTATATTTGTGGGAAGTTTGTAAATAAATTTAGGAAAATTAACCTTAACCCTCAAATCTAACTCCCAATTAATGCGGGTAATTTCGGGGGGAAGAGAGTCAAAATCACTAGACTTTTGATAAATTTCAATGTCCTTGGGAAAAATAGTTTCTATATCCATCACCGAATAATAATCAACCTCATAACCATCACTATTCAACTCAGGATTAGTCACAGAATACATGGTATAGTGTCCTGACATGGGAGGCTCTAAAATCACACTCATTTGAGGCTCCACATCATAGCCAAAAGCCCCATAACGCCCCACTGTCAAGGTATAACCATTATCGCAAAAAGGCTCTACTTTCATCGGTGATGCACAACGGACAAACCACCCTTGATGATTATTTAGATAATCTGTTACAGTTTTTTGGTCACTGTATAAGTCCATTATCCCACGAAATTTGGTACTAAAGCCCATAGGTTGATTGAGGATGATTGTTTCCATATCTTTTGAACATTGATTATCTTTCATGAACAATACTGAAAAAAAAAATAAGCCACTTTGATTGCTAATAATTATTACACATCCACCAAAACGAGAAATGTGCCCTGTTTTTCATTTATTGGTGTTGCTTATTTTGGGTATGCAAGATTATTGAACTACAGCAAATATATAATGCTAGAACTATTATTACTATTGCCCATTGCCGAACAAAACTAAAAATCATAGCTTAATTCACCAACGCCCATTTATTAATATTCTTTCGTACCGTTATTTTCATTGTGCCTTAACTACAAAATTAATCTATCCCCAAAAATACTGAACTTTATTTTTATTCCCCTATCTCGAGGATAAATACTTGGCGGCATAAATACCCCCCAAAAAACCAAATAAATGTCCTAACCATGAAACACTGGGGTCCGCTGGCAAAATACCCCAAATCATTCCACCATACAAAAATATTACCGTCAAAGACAGGGCAATAGAAGGAACATTTTTCTGGAAATAACCCCTTGCCAACAAGAAACCTAAATAACCAAAAATTACCCCACTAGCACCCATGGTAATAGAACCGGGTTGAGCCAATAACCATACTCCTATTCCACTCGATAAAGCCGTAATGGCAGTAACCACATAAAAATCCTTGGTTCTTTGTAGCATCACAAACCAACCCAATACAGCAAATGGCACGGTATTAGCCAATAAATGACCAAAATCAACATGGAGAAAAGGGGCGAATACGATTCCTGATAAACCCACTAAACTTCTTGGTCTAATGCCCAAAAGGTTAAGGTTATTTTCAAAAAAAGATTGATTAATTATTTCGGTTGCCCAAAAAATGACTAAAAATAGTCCGATGATTTTAAATTGATTTTTTAATTCAGCAATAAATACTTTCATTTTTTCATCACTACTACCCATGGCTTTGCCCTCTAATTCTTTTCTCCATTTTATACCTTTCAAAGGAAACCACCCCATAGTTAACCGTTTCCATCTCCACTATCTCAAAACCGCAACGGTGAAACACTGGCTGGGAAAAAAAACTGGCTTCGGTATAAAACCGACTCATATTTTCTTCCATCCCTTTTTGGAGTACATAATTTAATAATTTTGTGCCATATCCTTGGCGAGTATAGGCTGGATGGACGTATAGGGAAGTAATATGTCCATTTTTTTCTAGCCCACAAAAACCGATGATTTCTTGGCTATTTTCTAATATATAAGTATCAGCTTTAAAAATGAAATCTTTAAATTTTTCTGTGTTATCAGGGAAGAATGACCATGCAATTACTTGTTCTTGAGTATATAGACTTGGAGCTAATTCTTTTACTGCTTTTTGATAGATATTTTTTAGGGCATTTATATCTGAGACTTTTGTGAGACGAAACATCATAGGTTTTTTGTGTTAAACATATAATTTATTTAAGTTGAACTTTGACAACCCGTAAAACTTGCTTTATTTTTAGGTTTTATTGAATAATGGAAGGGTATTATTTATCATGCCATAATTATTTATGAAATCCCCTATAAATTTAGTTTCTGTTAGTCTTAGTTTTTTACTAATTTCTCCTACGGCTTTTCCTTTAAAAAATGCTTTCGCCCATACTAATGAGGGGCATAATCATCATAACCATGAAAGTCATTCAATGGAACACCATCATCAAAAACTAGATGTTTCTAACCATGATTTAATTCCTACGGTACAAATTGAAGCGATGAAAGATGATAAAAAGGGATGGAATTTGAAAATTATCACTGAAAATTTTGATTTTGCCCCCCAAGAGATTAACCAAGAAAGTAGCATCAATCAAGGTCATGGACACTTATATATTAATGGTGAAAAAGTGACTCGGATCTATGGAAACTGGTATTATATCTCCGATTTGCCAAAGGGAGAAAATGAGATTAAAATAACTCTCAATACTAATTTGCATGAAGATCTAATTTATCAAGGTACAATTATAGGCGATCGCACTGTAATTATTAATGAATAATGAAAAAAGCAATAATTTGTGGCTACTATGGACAGGGAAATGCAGGGGATGAAGCCTTATTATTAGCTTTATTAGAAAGATTACCTCAAGATGTTGAACCCATTGTTTTATCTGGTAATCCCATTTTAACTAGCAAAAATTATGGCGTAAAAAGCTATACTCGCCTTGATATTGCCAAACAAATTATTAGCTCAGGAAAACAAGATTATTTTATCTGGGGGGGCGGTAGTTTAATGCAGGATGTTACCAGTATTAAAAGCCCCCTTTTTTATGCAGGTTTAATGAAGTTAGCACAACTAAAAGGCTTGACTACCATTGCCTACGCCCAAGGCATAGGGCCTCTTAATGCTTCTTTTACTCAATGGATTACAAAATCAGTTTTAAGGGGTTGTCAGGGCATCAGTGTTAGGGATAAGGGTTCGGCTAAAATCCTTGATAATTGGAATTTACCTTATTTTATTGCCCCTGATCCTGTGTGGGCTTTATCTAGGGATAATATTACAGATTTGACTCTTTTAGAATCCCCTTTAGTTGGTGTAAATGTACGTCAACATTCCAGTTTAAATGAAGAAAAATTAAACTTATTAATAGATGCTTTAATCAAGCTACACAATAAAACAAAAGCAAATATTATTTTAATACCATTTCAACTAACAAAAGACTTATCTTTATGTCAAGAAATAGAAAAAAAACTTAAAAATAACTGTCAGATTATCACCGTAGAAAATCCCCGTCAATTAAAAGGTATTTTTCCACAGATAAAAATGTTGGTTGGGATGAGATTACATAGTTTAATTATGAGTGCCTCTGAAGGGTGTAATTGTTTTGCCCTTTCTTACGATCCTAAAGTATCACAACTCATGAAAGAATTAGACATCAAAGGCTATGAATTAGAGCAATTTCCCCATAACTCTGACCAAATCTTTAACGACTTATTAACCATTTATCACGACTCCCCCAGTGTATCCCCAGAACAGAGACATGAGCTAAAAAAATTGGCTATTACCCATGAACAACTGTTTTCCAGTAACCTAAAAAAATAATTTGATATTTGTCAATCCATCCATCGTCCATCACCATCAAAAAAAACTGCCTTGATTTCTTAACCAAAAATTAACATTTGTTATTTCTTAACCTAAAATTAATGTAGGTTCGATTATCCACACCTTGAAATGACAAAAACTCTTACCATTGATAACGGAGAACTTTTCGCCCTCTGTGGTTTATTTTTATTGGCGTTGATATTTTCCTTTATCTTTGACTATCTCCATTTTCCCGTTGCTTGGTTTTTAGTACCCCTATTAGTTGCCATTATCTTTTCCGTGGTGCGGGGGAAAATAGAGTCATTCCCCCATTCTGTGGGCGTTGTAGGGCAAGGAATGATAGCGGTAGTAACGGCGAGTCATTTTTCTCTAAATAGTTTGATGGATGCCCAAAATTATTTATTACCCCTTTTAGGTGCCATCTTTATCACAGGAATGTTTAGTTTATTAAACGGTTTTCTTCTTTGCAAAATCGCCAAAATAGATCCCTGTTCTAGTTTTTTGGGTTCTATTCCGGGGGCAGGTTCAAGTTTAGTTGCCATGAGTGAGGAAATGGGGGCAGATGCGATCGCCGTTACCGTCTTACAATACGTCAGAATACTATTAGTATCCCTTATCGTACCCAACATCATCGCCCTTTACTTTTCCAATCCTACCCTCGTTACTCCTCCCATCATAGAATCCTGTAACCCCGAAATTTGCTTTACCCCTATCAACAATCTGCTTATCACCGCCGACTTACCCACCTCTTTTATCACCGCTATCCTAAAAACCTTATTAATTATCGGCACCGTTACCATCGCCACCCAAATCGGCAAACTTATTAAACTACCATCAAATCTTTTTCTTGCTCCCTTTTTTAGCTGTTTGCTATTATTTTGGTTTATCCCCACCACCATTCCTCCCATGATATTCAGTATCGGCTTATTTTTTCTTGGTCTATCTACAGGAATAAAATTTGACCTCAAAATTATAAACAAACTCCTGAAAGCGGTTCTCGTTGAAACGATTTTGGTTATTTTACTAATTACCATTTGCTTTATGGTGGGTTATGAATTTCATCAAATCACAGGACTAGATATGATGAGTTCCCTTTTAGGCACTACCCCCGGAGGTTTAAACACCATGACAGCTACAGCCCTTGAGTTAGGGGGAGATTCAGGAATGGTTTTGACTATGCAAATGATTCGGATGTTTTTTATTCTTACCCTTTCACCTTTCTTTGCAAAAACTATCCTACAAATGGATTATTCCCCCCACGGCAGTAATCCTCCCCTAACCATAGATAATTAATAGGCAAAACTGATTCGTTTTAAGCTAAATTTTGAGTAGCAAGGGAAAATTTAACAACAAATGAAATACTTTTTTTTAACTGAGGGTTGGAGCTATAAACGGGTATGGCAAAGGGGAGGTTTATGGGATACCATTACTTGGCGTCGCCCTCCCCATATTAGTTGCTTGAAAATTGGCATTGAAGAAAATGGAGAAATTTTATGGCTGTATGAGGTGGAGGAGGCTGTATTAATGATCGAGGTGATGCCATCTACAGCGGAGGCGAAAAAAAATAGTAATATTGGTCAAGTTGTCCTCAAAAGATTAATCGACTCTACCCAAGTAATTGATGCCCTTGTGGGGGCGCAAAGGGTGGTTAATGAGAATAGTTAGGGCTTGATCAAAAAAAGAAGGTTTCATAGACTTGATACGCACCCATTTTTTTGATAATCAGCTATTTTTTATTACCCGGAATTGGTCCCCTACGCTTAGAGTCGGTGCTGGAAGTGAGCATAAAATCATAGAGGGTTTTAATTTTATCGTTGGTCGCCATGGTGGATAGTTTCTCTAGGGCGTGGGCTAGGGTAAAACCTGAACGATATAGGATGCGGTAGGCTTCTTTTAGTTCTTTGATTTCTTCTGTACTAAAATTATTTCTTTTGAGGGCTACACTGTTTAAAGCCCTTACCCTTGATGGATTTCCCTCTACTAACATAAAGGGGGGTACATCCCTTTCAATGCGACTCATGCCCCCCAACATCGCCATGGTGCCGATATGGACGAACTGATGGACTCCTAACATTCCCCCAATTACCGCCTTAGAATCTACCTGTACATGACCTGCTAAACTAACGGAATTAGCGATGACCACTCTATCTTTGATGATGCAGTTGTGGGCGACGTGAACGTATGCCATTAATAAATTATCGTTACCGATGATGGTGTATTCTCCTTCCTCGGTGGCTCGATTGAGGGTAACAAATTCACGGATTAAGTTGCGATCGCCTATTTTTAGTCCTGTTATGGCTCCTTTATACTTCAAATCTTGGGGATCTAAACCGATAGCAGCCCCCGCATAGATTTTATTATCCGCACCAATTTCGGTATCACCTTGAATGACCACATTAGCACCGATAACGGTATTTGCTCCAATTTTTACCCCCGCCCCAATCACGGCATTAGGTTCAACGGTGACGGTGGTGTCTAATTCTGCTTTTTTATCAATAATCGCTGTAGGATGTATCACGGTTATCTAAAATTTTATTAACTATTGAATTAGTCGAGCAAAGAAAATAACATCTCAGCCTGCACAGCTAGTTGTCCATCTACCAAGCCTTGCCCTTGCATTTTAGCAATACGATTACGTTTAAAGGATAATAGTTCCACGGTCATAATTAGTTGATCTCCGGGTACTACAGGACGGCGAAAACGTACTTTATCGATGCCCCCAAAGGCGAAAAATTTTCCTTTCATACCGGGGAGAAGGGTTAAAATAACACCGCCTACCTGAGCCATGGCTTCTATTTGTAATACTCCTGGCATCAAGGGTTTTCCGGGGATATGTCCGGGAAAGTAGGGTTCATTAATGGTGACATTTTTTAGACCTACGGCTTTTTCCCCTGGTACATAGTCTATGATGCGATCGACTAGAGCGAAAGGATAACGATGGGGTAATAGTTCTTGAATTTCTTCAACGGTGAATGTTGTTTGTATATTTTGTTCTGGATTAGCTTCTGGGGTAACGGTATTTTCCATTAACTTTTTTATCTATATTTCTTCAACAATACTTTTTTACTAGGGAGGCATCCTAATAAACCCACATAAGAATATCACGATTTTGTCTTTAATGAACAAGGGTTATTTTTTTTGATGGGAAGATTTTGCCTAGGAATCCATAATAATTTTTTCTAGCTGGGCGATCGCCCTTTCTAACTGATCATTAACAATTTTATGATCAAATTCATCCTGGGCCACCATTTCTTCTTTTGCCCTAGCCAAACGTTTTTTTATGGCTTCTGCCGAGTCACTGCCCCTACCTTTTAACCTCCTTTCTAGTTCCTCTTCCGATGGGGGTAAAATAAAGATCAACTCGCCTTGGGGAAAGTTTTCTTTCACTTGTCTTGCCCCTAATAGTTCAATTTCGAGGATAACTATCTTACCTTGGTTGATTTGCTCTAGGACAGGGTGTTTGGGAGTGCCATAATAGTTTCCTGCATACTGCGCCCATTCGAGTAAATTTTGCTCCTCAATCATGGATTCAAATTGAGTTGGGGTTAAAAAGTAGTAGTCTTTTCCTTCCACTTCCCCTGTGCGTGGTGGTCTGGTGGTAGCAGAAATAGACACAAATATCTCTGGATGGGCTTCAAGGAGCGATCGCACCAAAGTTCCCTTTCCTACCCCGCTAGGGCCTGTGATAACAAATAACTTTCCCTGATTTTCTGACATAAATAAAAATAATTAATAGGCAAATATTAACCGCTCTGTGTCCCCTAATTGTCCATTGTCCATTGTCAACTGTCAATTATAAAGGTACAATTAAAGATTGCTGACTAAATTTTAGAATAACTATATATAGGAGATAAACTTATGGCTCGTGTATGTCAATTGACGGGAAGAAGAGCAAATAATGGTTTTTCCATCTCTCACTCCCATCGTCGTACCAAAAGACTACAACACGTTAACCTACAAGATAAAAGAATCTGGTGGGCAGAAGGTGATAGCTTCGTAAAACTAAGGGTTTCTACCAAAGCAATCAAAACCTTAGATACTAAAAGTGTTGGTCAAATGGCAAGAGAAGCAGGAATTGACCTTAATAAGTATAAATGTTCCTAATTTTCCTTCTTTCTAAGAGTTGAATCATGGTTGGTAAGTGTTGTTTTATTCGGCAAAGTTGCGATCGACACTGCCAAAAAATATGGGTTCAACTCTTATTCCTACCACCTCAGAAGGACGAACTACCATGTATTCCCCCTGAATGTTTTTAATGGGTACATTGATAAAATCCTTGGAAGCTGATTTGGGTACTAACTCTCCACTGTACCACTTCTGAAAATCCTGTATAGTATTAAATTTTACTTCTTCCCTGTGTCCGCTACTCAGTAATAAATGGACACTATATTCATCTGGTTTTCTTGCCATAATATTGTAGCCTTATTGAATAAATTTGATGTGGATGATGGTTGAAAGAACTTTTTCCATTCCTCATTTTCAAGGCTTAGGCAGTAATTGTCAATTAGTTTTTACTTATATCTTTACCCTCGATGAACCAATATAATGTAGATCTTTATCTCGAAGATAATTTTTTTGCCCCTCAAAATCAATCCTCCCCTATTATGGAGGAACAATGGCGATCGTGGTTTTCTCGTTGGTTAGCAATAACCGACCATGATTTGGCAACGGACAAAAACTATGAAATTAGTTTGATACTCACCACCGATGAAGAAATTAAACAATTAAACAGTCAATTTAGACAAAAAAATCAGGCTACTGATGTATTAGCCTTCGCCAGTGTGGATGATGAGTTTTTGCCCCCAGAGATGCTCGATACGATGCCCCTTGGGGATGTGATTATTTCCATGGAAACTGCCCAAAAACAGGCAAACGAACAAAATCATTCCCTTAAAAATGAATTGGCATGGTTAGCATCCCATGGTTTTTTACATCTTTTAGGGTGGGATCATCCCGATGATTATTACTTACAATTGATGTTAGCAGAGCAGCAAAAGCTCCTTGATGGTGTCGGAATTGATAAAATTAGCCTTGATTTTTTAAAATCTTAGGGGTGGGCAATGCCCACCAAATAACCTTAGGTTTGCCCGTCAAGGTTAATAAAACTATCAAGGGCTTTAATCATGCTAGGGGGCCATCTTCTGACTTCCCTTAACCAATCTAAATCCTTGTAACGGCTATCCATGCCCACGGTGGCAACCCAGTTGCTTTCCGCTTCTCCTTGTTTACCATTTTCCCAAAGGGCGGCGGTGAGGGCGGCACGCATATCAGGAAACATGGGATATTTACGAACTATGTTACGCATTTTCCTTAGGGCATCTTCTTTCCTGCCCAATTCATAAAGGGCTAGGGATTCATTTGCCCCCGCAAAGGCGAAGTTGGGTGCGATTTCGGTGGCTTTGTGATAAAGTTCTACGGCGGTTTCCCAATTTTCTAATCCTGCGTTGGCGTTACCTAAATTATTGTAGGCCATGGCATCATTAGGATCTAATTCTAATACTTTATTGTAATCGGCGATCGCCTTTTGATACTCTCCTAAACCTTCGTAGGCAGTACCCCTATTAAGGTAAGGATCGGGTGCATCGGGTGCTAAGATAATAGATTGGTTATAATCTGCGATCGCCTCCTGTAACTTATTCTGACTAACAAGGGCATTGCCACGATTACTCCATACCGCAGGATTAGTAGGAAAAGCGTCAATTAACTGTGTCCAGTATTGTTGAGCAGTGACAAAATCACCCTTCTGAGTAGCTTCTATGGCTTTTTGGGCAATGGCTTCCCCCTGGGCTAATTGTTCGTCGGTAACGGTAATTTGCTCTTGGGCAGAAGCTGGGGGCGGTGAAATCCAAGTTAAACAGAGGACAAGAAAAGCGATAATAATTGATTTAAACATATGGCATTGAAGTTGCGGATTTAATAACTACTATATCCGATCAAAACCTCTTCCTTAAATTCTTTCACTTCCGAAATTTTCTATAATTTAACCATGGAAAACATCAGCCTTCATCCCGACACTGTTAACGACGTTAAGGAAAAAATTGACCTTGTGGAGATAGTTTCTGACTATGTTGTTTTGCAAAAAAAAGGGCGAGAGTTTAGCGGTTTATGCCCCTTCCATGACGAGAAAAGCCCTAGTTTTACCGTTAGCCCCACCAAACAACTTTACTACTGTTTCGGTTGCGGGGCTGGGGGGGGTGCCATTAGATTTTTGATGGACATTAATAAACAATCTTTTAAGGAAGTAGTTTTAAATCTTGCCCATCGTTATCAAATACCTGTGAAAAGTTTAGCCCCTGAACAACAAAAAGAAATTCAAAAACAGATTTCCTTAAGGGAGCAATTATACGAAATTTTAGCGGTTACTACCAGTTTTTATCAACATAGTTTAAGACAAAAAGAAGGAGAAGAAGCCCTTCAATATTTAACACAAAAAAGAGATTTAGATGAGGAAATAATCCAACAATTTAAATTAGGATATGCTCCCAATAATTGGGAAACTCTTTATAAGTATTTAGTAGAAATAAAAGGTTATCCTGCCATGTTAGTTGCCCAAGCGGGGTTGATCAAAGAAAGACAAAAAGGAGATGGATATATTGATTATTTTCGTAATCGTTTGATGATTCCTATTAGTGATAAAGAGGGAAGAATCATTGCTTTTGGGGCAAGAAGTCTTGATGATACTTTACCAAAATATTTAAATTCCCCTGAAACGGAATTATTTTCTAAAAGTAAAACTTTATTCGCCCTTGATAAGGCAAAAAAAATCATCGCAAAGGAAGATAAAGCCATAGTTGTGGAGGGGTATTTTGATGCGATCGCCCTTCACCGTTATAATATCAAAAATGCCGTAGCCGTCTTAGGTACTGCCCTCACCGAAAGCCATGTAAAACTCCTTTCTCGTTATACTGAATCAAAGGAAATTATTGTTAATTTTGATGCGGATAAAGCAGGTTTAAAAGCCACCGAAAGAGCGATTAAAGAAGTAGAAAATCTCATTTATTCGGGGCAAATGAAACTAAAAGTAGTGAACATTCCCGATGGTAAAGATGCCGATGAATTTTTAGCCCTAGGACAAGAAGCCCAAGAAAACTATTTTACTTTGATGGAAAAAGCCCCTTTATGGTTAGATTGGCAGATACAACAAATTTTAAATACTAGAAATTTACAAGAAAGTGCTGATTTTGAGTTAGCTTTTCAAACTATTGTTAGGTTACTACGTAAAATTAGTAAAGATTCTACTAAAGACTATTATTTATCTACCTGTGCTGAGTTATTGAGCCGTGGCAGAAGTAAATTAAATAACCTTAATAGTCAAGAATTTAAGAAGATTTATCAGAGTTTACAAACAGCAACAAAAACTTTTAATAAAAAACAAAAATATCCAAAAATTAGTACCTATATTGGTAAAACTTCGGAGTCTATTAAAATAGAAGAAGCGGAGTTTTTAATATTACTAATTTATATTAATAGTCCAAAATATAGAGAAAAAATTATCGATCAATTAGATGAAAAAGATTTAGTATTTACTATTAAGCCCTATCGTTTTTTATGGCAAAAAATTCACAGCTTAAATCTTGATCATATTAACAATGATCCTAACAATAATCTATTATTAACTTTACAAGAAAATATGGATATTCCTGCCGAAATGTCTGTAAAATTAAATACTATCTTATACCCTAGTGAAAATGTTAGTCAACGATTATTTGCCCCCGAAGCCAATTTTCAAAGTGCGATCGCCTCTCTCCAATCTATTAAACTGGAAAAATATAAACAGTATTGTCAAGAACAAATTCCCGAACTAGAAAAAGAAAATAATTTAGAAAAAATACAATACTTTTATCAAGAAATAATTACCACAGAAAAACAACTGCAAGAATTAAAAAATAGTAGATTTCAAGGCTCAGAAATTTAACATCAAAACCCCCTAATAAAACCATATTAATCATTAATTTTTCATGAAAAAATATTCCCTCATTGTCGTGTGCGGTGCCACCGCCAGCGGAAAATCATCCCTCGCCCTCAAACTTGCTCAAAAATTAAATAGCATCATCATCAGCGCAGATTCGCGCCAAATATATCAAGAATTTGACATCGGCACAGCCAAACCCACCCCCCAAGAGCAAAAAATAGTACCCCATCACCTCATTGATATTTGCCACCCCACCGAAACCCTCACCCTTGCCGACTATCAGGAAAAAGCCCAAACCTTAATAAATCAGCATCGCCATCTTCCCCCCCTGTTAGTTGGTGGCACAGGATTGTACATAAAATCCATTACCAAAGGGCTACAAATTCCCCGTGTTTCCCCTCAAACCCACCTAAGACAACAACTATTAAGTAATTATGACCAAAAACAGAGGTATGCCATGCTAAAACAGGTAGATGGGGAGGCTACCAATAAAATTCACCCTAACGATGAAACTAGAACCATTAGAGCCTTAGAAGTTTATTATGTTACAGGAAAACCCATTTCCGAGCAACAGGGAGAATGCCCCCCTTCTTATCCCATTTTACAAATAGGTTTACATTGTGATGGAGAAATGAGTCGCCAAAGAATTGCTAAACGCACCGCCATGATGTTGGAGGATGGATTGGTGAGGGAGGTAGAAACCTTGATGGCAAAATATGGGGCAGATTTACCATTACTCAACACCCTGGGCTATGGGGAAATTAAACAGTATTTATTGGGGGATATATCTCTGGATAAGGCACAAGAATTGATTGTTACCCATACTTGTCAGTTTGCCAAAAGACAGAGGACATGGTTTAATGCTTATCCTGAAATTAATTGGTTTGATGCGGATGCCTCCGATTTGTTTAAGCAGGTGTTTACAATGGTTGAGGGCTAGTTTTTTTGTCCTAAATCCGATTTAAACTGTACTTTTATTTATGGTTTATTTATTGCCTATTGCCCATTGCCAAAACAGGATTGACTATTAGAGTTTTTGAAATAAATCCTTGACGAAATTAAAACTTGAGGTTATATTAGTTTTGTGGCTAATAAAAGATTAAAACCTAACGGAAGTCGCAACGCATTGCTTTCTCTTTTGAATTAAGGATAACTAACCCAAGGGGTTAGTGTGTTCAAAAAAAGGAGGTAAACTCAATGTTAGGTTTAAGATTTCAGACAGTGGCATCACAACTAAGGGTATTAGCTTTTAATGCTCCTGATTTAAATGCCAAACATTTGCTCAATACTGCTCAAAAGTATCTACCAAACCGTGTGGCTTGGGCAATGAATAAAAGACATGATTTTAGTGATGTATCGGTACTTTGGGATGTTTTAACCATCGATGCCGTCATTGAATTGGAAAATCAGGATGGTAAATTAATTCGTGTGGGCATTTCTTTACTAGAAAGTGAGCAAAAAGGGTGCGATCGCACTTATGATTTAAAAAGTAATCGCTGGTATGGTATCCGTAAGGAGTTAAAATTAGAGCAATATTGGGTGTTAGTCGTGAAATGGAAAGATTTTCCCCAAGATAAAGGGGAGTGGATTGATATTCTTTACCGTGAAATCGATACCCCCGTTGATAACTCTGGTTGTCGTTTAATTATTTTGTAATCTAGCCCAGAGGAGTTTTATCTCCTCTCTAATCCAACTTCGATAACTTGGTATGACTAGGGTTAATAATCTTTCTACCCACTTCAAAGTTAACCACAATGGTGTTTTTCTTGCCCAATCCTAAAATATGGGTGACTACACCAGCACCAAAAGTAGGGTGGTACAGGCGATCGCCCTCTTGCCAATTTTCTAAAGATTTAGGCTTTTCCTCCTTCTCCTCAGTGATTATATTTCCCGTAGCATAACTAGGAGTCAAATTAGTAGAAATCAAATCCTGCGGTAACTCCGCCAAAAACTGTGAAGGCGCACAATAATCCACATTACCCCAAGAATAACGCTCCCTTGCATGGGTAAGAAATAGCTGTTCTTTTGCTCGGGTAATTCCTACATAACACAACCGTCTTTCCTCCTCCAAATCCAAAGGATCATTTAAACTACGGTTATGGGGTAACAAACCTTGCTCAAAACCCACTAAAAACACCACAGGAAACTCCAAACCCTTCGCCGAATGGAGAGTCATCAAAGAAACCGCCGAATCTCCCTCATCCAAATTATCCAAATCCGAAGCCAAAGAAGCATTACTCAAAAAACCTTCCAAACTTGCATCCTCATTATCTTCCTGAAACTGCATCATCGCATTGAGTAACTCATTGAGGTTTTCCTGCCTATTTTCCGCCTCATCAGTGCCTTGTTGCTTCAAATCATCCAAATAACCTGAAACTTCCAACACCTCCTCCAAAATTTGTGTGCCGGGGGTATCCTTAATTTTTTCCTGACAATTACTAATCAGACTGGCAAATTGACTAATTCTCTTAGCCGCCCTCCCTGCGATGGTATTTACTGAAGTTTGATCACTTATTATCTCCCAAAGAGGTACATTTAATTCTTGAGAAGCCGTAACTAAATTTTCCGTAGTGGTTTTACCAATACCCCTTTTTGGAGTATTAATCACCCTTAATAAACTTACCGTATCCGCAGGATTAACAATCAACTTTAGATATGCCAAAGCATCCTTAATTTCCTTCCTTTCATAAAACTTAAAACCCCCCACAATATTATAAGGAATACTACGTCTAATTAACTCATCCTCAAAAGCCCTTGATTGAGAATTAATACGATATAAAATAGCAAACTTACCCCAATCTAAATCAGGATTTTGTTTTACCATACTCTCAATTTTTCGCACCACAAAAGAAGCCTCTTCCCGCTCATTATTTCCCCGATAGCAATAGATAGTTTCCCCCTCTGCACGGGTTGCTCTCAATACCTTATCAATCCTCTGACTATTATTTTCAATCAAATAATTAGCCGCTTGTAAAATGTTTTCCCGTGAGCGATAATTTTCCTCTAATTTAACCATGGTGCGGGTATCATCATCAGGTAAACCATCACCAAAATCCTGCTGAAAATTAAGCAAAATTGTAAAATCTGCCATACGAAAAGAGTAAATAGATTGATCCGCATCTCCCACTACAAAAATAGATCTATTATTCCAATCCCACTCCTTTTTATTCGGTTCATTATTCGTTGCTAAAAGTTGAATTAGTTGATACTGAATTTGATTCGTATCTTGATATTCATCTACTAATATATGTCTAAATTGTTGGTGCCAATAACCTAAAATAGATTCATTCTGTTGAAAAATACGCACGGGGATTAATAACAAATCATCAAAATCAAGGGCATTATTTTTTGCCAACTCATTCTGATATTCCTCGTAAATTTCTGCCAATACCCTACCCCGATAATCAGGTTTTTCAATGGCATATTGAGAAGGAGATAAACCTAGATTTTTCGCATTACTAATGCCATAACGCATTTTTTTAGGGTCAAATTTTTTATCATCTAAATTAAGTTTCTTCGTAACAATTTGTTTAACAATACTTTGAACATCCGATTCATCTAAGATAGTAAAATTTCTTTCCCATTTTCTACCTTTTTCATCCTGATATTTATTCAAATCAAATCTTAAAATTCTGGCACAAAGACTATGAAAAGTTCCAATCCAAAGGGGCTTAATAGCACCACGATATACTTTTGATCTAATATTTTTTTGCTCTAATTCTGGTAAAGACTCTAACTTTTGTTGATGTTTTCTATCGGCCATCTCTTGGGCAAAAATTAATTCTATTCTTTCCTTCATTTCCTTAGCTGCTTTGTTGGTGAAGGTTACAGCAAAGATGTTTTCTGGAGATACTTGATGGGTTTTGATTAAATTTGCGATACGATAGGTTAAAGCTCTAGTTTTTCCTGAACCTGCCCCTGCAACTACTAATAGAGGTCCATTAAAATGCTCTACGGCGGTACGTTGGGCGGAGTTTAGATGGTCGAGAAAGTTAGAGTTAGAAGTCATCAAAAAATCAGGTTAAAACAATGGACATTGAGTAATTATAACATTTGTCTGGGTGAAATTATTAGTCATTAGTTATGGTTAGAGATGTTGGAGTTGTAACCCTTTACGGTTTTCTTCTTAGATATTAATTGTAAACACTCAAAATAATATATTTATAGTAATTTCGTTTTTAGCATGGTACAAAAATTTTAGTTGAAAGGCAAAAAGCAATATGCAAGAGATAATAAAAAAATGTACTTGATAATTATAAAAAATACCATATAAAAATTAAACTTATTTTAGTAAAAATGTAAAATGTTCAATTCAGATAAAAAGCCGTATTTCATAGTCAATATATTATTTCTTTATGTATATTTAATAGGAATACTTTTAGCCCCCAAAAGCTATGCTAGAAATGTAATTTCTTCTGAAAATATATGCTCTGGGGATATAACAGAAGTAAGTACAAAGTTAGTCAATGAGATTAGCGATTATGGTAATAGGGTAATTCAAAAATCCCGTCGAGGCGGGGCAAACTCTTCTACGATGCCCATATACATCATCACAGCAGGAAAACCTGAATTTGAACCCTTACCGTTATCTAATAATAATTTTGGTAGTGACAAACCATCAGAAATCGAGCAAGTTTTTTTTACCACCCTTGAAAGACACTATTTGAGTAATACCAGATTAGAGGAAACGAATAATTATCATTGGTTATTGTTAACACCCACAGATAGGGGTTGGCAAATGGTGATGTTATTAACCCGATTTGGGGAAGTAGCGCAAAGTGAGGTTGTTTCTCCCCCTGTGGATACTACTTCGGGAGTGCTTGGGGAAGCGGTAAGGTTATGGTTACGGGATTGTCGGTATTCATATATGGATAATTGAGGGTTAAAGCAGGAGATAATGAGTAGGTAGGAATGGAAAATAAAATTTTTTAAAAGTTCAAGTATGATTAATAAATAAAATATTTTTTTTCAAAAGTTTTAAATCTATGTGGAAATCTTTAATTGCTTCTTCGTTGTTGGTAACAACCGCTAACGTAACTTTATTGCTTTTTGGGGTAAATGCCCAAACTGAAACTAATAACAATCCTCCTGCACAAACTTATCAACCTGGTTTCTGGCAACCAGTGGCAAGGGTAGATACTGAAAAACCCATTAGTTTAAATATTATTAATCAAACAGGTATTTTTCTTGACTATTCTTTTACTAATGAGAATCTTACCCCTACGGTTTTAAGGCCTGATGATACTGCTACTATTAGAAGTTTAAATCCTGGAAGCTCAATTTACTTAGTTATATACCCTGATTTGAATACCCCCAATGCTTCTCGTATAAATCTTAGATATTCGGTGGAGGTTAGTGAGGATAATGTCATTAATTTAACTATCAGTGTCATAGATGAAATTAGTAGGGGAAATCGTACTTTTAATTTACAACCCACGGGAGCTATTTTTCTTTATTAGCGATACTGTAATTGAATTTAATCAGAAAATCATTCTCTATTTTCCATTTTGCACCTCAATTAAAGCACTTTTTATCCATTGTTAACTCCTTCAGACCACCAGTTATGATGTTTGATAAGGGTATGGCATTGCCAGTTATCTTTGGTTTCTGGGTAGTCGAGGCGATAATGCCCCCCTCGGCTTTCGGTGCGAAATTGTGCTGATTTTACGATTAAATAACCCACTTCTAGGAGGTTAATGGTTTCGGCGGTGAGTTTTAATTGTTGTTCTAGGACGGGAGATAAAATATTATATGATTGTTGTGGATTTAGATTTTTGAGAAATTGACCTATTTTTAGATTATCTATTTCATTATGCCATTGCTCCACAAGGGCGATCGCCCTTAATAACATATCATCACGACGACAGATACCAGCCACCTCCCAAATGAGTAGGGGTAATTCGGTACGAATTTTATTCACCACCGCCATTTCATTCTGCCAATCATCATCCTGTAAAGAAATCATTTCAGAGTTAAGGGAGGGATAAACCATGGCATTAAAATCCAAATCCTTGAGAGTTTCCCCAAATACCAAACACTCCAACAAAGAATTACTCGCCAAACGATTTGCCCCATGTACCCCCGTATTTGCCGTTTCACCAATGGCGTATAAACCCTCAATGGAAGTCTGGTTATGTAAATCCACCGCAATGCCCCCCATCCAATAATGGACGGCAGGGGATACGGGAATAGGCTCAGAAAATACATCAATTCCCCACTCTAGGCAGCGTTTAATAATATTAGGAAAACGATACTCCAAGCGGGGGCGAGGAATAGGGCGTAAATCAAGAAAAACATTGTCTAGGGCAGGATTTGGACTAATTTTATGTAAATGGTTATAAATGGCACGGCTAACCACATCACGGGGTGCTAATTCCCCCTTGGGGTGATAGTCAAAGGCGAATCTGTAACCCTCCCTATCAATTAGGTGGGCACCTTCCCCCCTCACCGCTTCACTTATCAAAAAACGAGGTGCATTTTCTTTTTTTAATGCCGTGGGATGAAACTGCACAAATTCTAAGTTACGCAGCAGCGCACCGCTACGCCATGCCAAGGCTACCCCATCCCCCGTGCTTACTTTTGGGTTAGTGGTTTGGGCGAATACCTGCCCCCCGCCCCCCGTGGCAAGGATAACGGCTTTTGCCCCCAGCCAAGTAATTTTATTATCATGTAATAAACAAAGCCCCTGACATTTTTCTTTTTCTTCATCTAGCCATAAGTCGAGGGCGTAGGCCTGTTCATAAACGGAAATATGTTCACTTTCTATCACCTTTTGCCGTAAAATAGAGACGATCGCCCTTCCCGTGGTATCCGCCGCATGAAGTACCCTCGGGAAAGAGTGGGCCGCCTCCAATGTCATCGCCAACTCATCATTATGGCGATCAAATTCTACCCCCATTTCCAGCAACGAGCGAATGGAAGTTACCGCATTTTCTACTAAATATTTTACCGCTGTGCGATCGCATAGTCCAGCCCCCGCCCTTAAAGTATCCTCTAAATGTAGTACAGGTGAATCATTAGGGGCGATCGCCGCCGCAATACCCCCCTGCGCCCAATCACTAGCCCCCTTTTTCAACTTATCCTTAGTAATTAAACCAATGCGTAAACCAGTAGGAAGTTTGAGAGCAGCATATAAACCAGCAGCCCCAGAGCCTACGATAATAACATCAAAATGATCAGGCAAAGGAGAAATATAGTTCAAGGTTTTATAGTGTAAACTAGGGGCAAAAAATTCATGTTTGCTCATTTTACCTAATCAAGGCAACCTTTGCCATCGTTTTTTTGATTTGCCCTTACAATAAAAAAAGAACCATCGAAGATTTGAGATATTACAACTTATGGCTGAATCAGAAAATATTTTTCAAAAAGCCCTTTATCTAGGCATTGGTATCGCAGGATATGCCGCCGAAAAAGCAGGAGACACCCTCCAAGAATTAAAACAACAAACCGACAAAATAGTTAATAATCCCAACTTTCCCCAAGAATTACAAAAAATAGCCGATGAAATGGTAAGTAAAGGTAAAATTACCACCGAAGAAGCCAGAAAATTTGTGGACGAAACTATTCAACAAGCCAAAGAAAAACAAAAAATGAATAGTAATTCCCAAGATTCACCCTCTAATCAACCTCGCACCATCGAAATTATTACCGATGACGATGATAGTGATAATTCGTAAATTCAACAACTAACAATTAAGAAAAATAATTCATGGATAATTGGGAAAAACAGTTAATTAATTGGTTAAATCAAGCAGAAAATAACTTTAATAACTTTTGTGAAGAAATCACCCAAGAAATCGAAAAAACTGCTAACAATACCGAGTTATTTATTGATAACCTAACCCAAGAAATAGAAAATAAAATTCCCAAAGAAATAGATGATTTTTTGCTTCAAGTAGATGAATTTGTAGAAGAATGTGTGGTTTTCCTTACCGATGAAATACTTGCAAACATCCTCGAAGATTTTCCCCCCAATCAACCATCGGGAGAAGACACTGAGTTAGACAATAATATTATCTGGTTTGACGAAGAAAAAATCACCCCTGATGAACATTTCCATCCTGCCTGTGTCGGTTGTGCCAACTACCATGGACGAAGATATAATGGTAACCTTCTTGTGTGTGGTATTCATCCCTATGGATGGAATGACGAGCATTGCCCCGATTGGAAAGATCAAAAATCCCATAACCATTAAAAAAATCACTCCCCCTAAAATTCAAACAGTATTCAAAACGACTTAGGAAGTTGACAAACATCATGTATAATGACACTTAATATTAAGTAACATAATATAGCTTAGTCATCACTTTTTTAATAGAAAAACAATACATTTTTATATTTATTTGTTAATAATCTATTAATAACTTCCTTTATTTTTTATCAAAAATATTAATGAGTCATACCTTCTTATTACAACCAAGTAGCTGGATTATTAAAGGAAATCTAACCGAGAAAAATCAAACCTTTATCCCCTTTAAGGGAGCAACCATAATTACTTGGGATCAGAGTAGTTGGTTCATCATGAAAACTAAGCTAGTATTTGACAATAATCAATCCTCCTCAGAGATAGTAAACAATTTAGAACTTGAATATAAAGGATTTTTACCTAATAATAAATATAGTTACAGTTATGTTTTAAAAAGAAGTGATTTCGATAAAATAGAAGGGGAAGGATGGATTACAAAAAATTCCATTATTCAGCGTTATTGGATTTTGGGTGATAGTCGTCGTCGTAGCGTAGTTGAAACCATGTTTCAGTTAGATGAAGATAATTATCATTTTTCTAGCACCATGATAGCGGGTAATAATATCGTTAGTGTGACAGAAGGTATTTTAGAGCGTCATGGATAAAACTAGATAGTATAGGTCAAAATATAAATACAACAAGATTTGATGGGCAATTAAATCATGAGTTTAGGGAAAGGGAAACAAAACAATCAGCGTATATTAGCAGATCGCTATCAATTGGTAGAATTAATTGGTAGTGGTGCTATGGGGCAGGTATATCGAGGAGAAGATAAATTGCTCGGCGGTGTGGTAGTGGCCGTTAAGTTTCTGTCTCAAACCCTACTCAACGACAAAATGCGCCATCGTTTTGAGAGAGAAGCAACTATCAGCGCCCTTTTGGGGGAAAAAAGTATTCACATCATCAGGGTAAGGGATTATGGAGTGGATGAAAACGAAGTCCCTTACTATGTAATGGAGTATTTGGAGGGAGAAAGTTTAAGTCAGGTAATTAAGTTTCAACCTTTGCCCCTCAAACGTTTTCTTTATCTTAGTAGGCAAATGTGCGTGGGTATGGATGCAGCCCACAGTGGTATTATGCTTAAAGGGGAATTGTGTCAAGTGGTTCACCGAGACATAAAACCTAGTAATGTTTTGGTAATGCAAGATCCTACTTTGGGAGAATTAGTTAAAATTCTTGATTTTGGGATTGCTAAGTTGGTACAGGCTAATGCCACCCAAACCCATTCTTTTATGGGTACATTGGCTTATTGCTCCCCTGAACAAATGGAGGGGAAAGAGTTAGATAATCGTTCCGATATTTATAGTTTGGGGGTGATGATGTATGAAATGCTCACCCTTGAGATGCCCATTTTGCCTGAAACTTCTTCCTTTGGGGCGTGGTATAAAGCTCACCATGACTTGAAACCCCGTCCTTTTGATTCCCATCTTAAAATACCTCAAGAGTTGAAAGATGTGATTATGAAGTGTATGGAAAAATCCCGTGATAATCGTCCTCAAACGGTGGCGGAAATTTTACGGGTAATTGAGGCTTTGGAAAAGGGTACTCAATCTAATCATACTAGTCCAGACCGCATGACTTCTTTTAGTGGTAAAAAGACTATTGTGGCGGATACTTATGATTCTAATGATATTAGTAATCCTGAGAGCGATCGCACCGAAATTGCTCCGAAAATGGATCTTAGTCCAACGATTATTTCTAAAAATTTAACTTGGCCAACCAATAAACCAGTCCAAAAGATTGTTTTTCCCAAGGTGGTAATTAGTTCAGGGCAAACTTTTCCTAGTCTTTGGGTAATGATTGAAAAAGAGGATATTATCACCCGTATCAAGGATATGAGATACAATCAGTTTCTTTTCCTCAATGCCCCCCACCCCATGATTCTCTGGATTACAGTGATTTATAATCCTAATCGGGGCGCCCGTTGGTTGCCCTGTTATCTTGACCTTAAATCCCAAACTTCTCGTCAAGTAACCGCTGCCCTTGCAAAAACTGGTAATTATAAAATCCTCTTTTTTGCCGTAGAAGAGCCAGGAACCTGTCAACACGTAACGGGTTCAACCATTGCCCCTAATCAGTGTAAAATCATGATGGAATGGCTGGAAAATAGCAAAAATATGCCCAATCAGGGAGAAGCAAAAATGAGTAAGCAAAGATTGAGGGAGGAGTTTAATAAGTTAAAACCTGTAATTATTTCTAAGCTCAAAAACAGTTATAAATCTTAAGCTAAACCCGTGGAGAAAAAAATATAATAACAAAATCATTAAGCCCATTGGCAATAAACCGTAAATAAAAGTACAGTTTATTGCCCCCCCAAATACCAAGGTAGGGCTTGAGTTTTGCGAGTTTGAGGATTAATACATACATGACGGGTTTTGCCCGTAGCTACTTTTTCGTCTTCTTTTTCAATGGTATATTCAATTTCAAAGGCTTTTTTGTTGAGGGTATTTACTGTTAAATATACTTGGATGGTATCTCCACAAAATAAAGGACTAAAAAAGTCAATTTCTCCATGAATAATGGGTATTGCCATGGTAGGGTTTTGAAAAAAACTTCGTAAATCTATTTCTAAATTTTCTAGGTAAGCCTCATACGCTTCATGGCAAATAGAAAGCAGTCGGGCAAAATAAACTACCCCCGCACTGTCGGTGTCTGCAAAATGAATTTTTCGATCATAAACAAATTTCATGATGTTTTAATCTCAAGAGTAGTCATAAATAGTTATAGTCAAAGTATCAACCAAAATTTTAATATATGTCTAATTCTTTATTTGCCGATGCCAATATTAGGCTAAAAAGGGCTTTGAAACACATTCAGATTTCCCCCTCCACAGAGGAAAAACTAAAATACCCCAAATCAAGTTTAACGGTATCTGTTCCCCTTAGAATGGATGATGGCTCCTTAAGAGTTTATCAAGGTTATCGGGTAATTTATAATGATAGCCGAGGCCCAGGGAAAGGGGGGGTGCGTTACCATCCTTCTGTTAATCTGGATGAGGTAAAATCCCTGGCTTTTTGGATGATGTTTAAATGTGCTGTCCTTAATCTTCCTTTTGGTGGTGCTAAAGGGGGTATTTGTATCAATCCTCGGGAGTTATCTAAGGGGGAATTAGAAAGACTTTCTAAAAATTATATCAGTGCGATCGCCGATTACATTGGTCCAGACAAAGATATTTTAGCCCCCGATGTTTATACCAACGAAACAGTTATGGGGTGGATGGTCGAAGAATATAGCAGTATTACCCGCCAAATTTCTTTGGGAGTAGTGACAGGAAAGCCTTTAACCATGGGAGGTAGTGAAGGCCGAAGTACCGCCACCGCCACAGGAGCATTTCATGTGATTCAAACCATCTTACCTAAATTTGAAAAAATACCAGAACAAACCACCGTTGCTGTCCAAGGATTTGGCAACGCAGGGGCGCAAATAGCCGATTTACTCTATCAAGCAGGATATAAGGTGGTAGCAGTCAGTGACTCTCGGGGGGGCATCTATTGCCAAGATGGTTTAGATATTCCCAGTATTCGTGAGTACAAAAAAAATAATACCACTGTTAAAGATGTTTATTGCCAAGAAACCGTGTGTAACTTAAGGGAAAATGATGTGATTAGCAATGAGGAGTTGTTAACCCTTGATGTGGATGTTTTAATTCCCGCCGCCCTAGAAAATCAAATTATCGAAGAAAATGCCGAGCAAATTAAAGCCCCATTTATTTTTGAGGTAGCCAATGGCCCTGTCACGTCTTCTGCGGACTCAATTTTGGAAAAAAAAGGTATTCGAGTAATTCCCGATATTTTAGTTAATGCAGGGGGTGTCACCGTTAGTCATCTTGAATGGGTACAAAACCGCAATGGTATGTACTGGGATTTAGAAAAAGTACAACAATACCTCAAAGCAGGAATGGAAAAAGAAACCGAAGCCATTTGGAAAGTTTCCTTAGAATATGATGTTTCCCTACGTACCGCCGCTTATATTCACTCCCTCAAACGTCTTGATGATGCCATGGGGTTTGATGATTAACCATCAACGCTACCACTAAGGGATTTTAATTCAGGGTTATCGGCGATCGCCTCTACGGTGTTATAACAGATATAAGGCAAACCAGAAGCCTTTAATCCCTTCAAAATTCGAGCATTAGTATGGGGAAAAACCACAAAAATAGGGTGAATTTTTTCTGCCCTATCACTAAACATATGATCATCCATTTCCGGCATAATCCATTCATACTCATTAGCTAAATCCCTTTGAGCATTACGCCAACGCAATAATAAATCGGAAAAATCCTCTTGGGGGCGATGAATAAAAACCAAAATTTCCACCCCCATCTTAATCTTCCATTCAGGATCACACATTAATACCGCAATATCGCAAGGAATTGACACCATCTCATCCATAGACATCTGATTCATCCCCGAAGGAGCATAACTACGAGACCCCATGGGGGATGTACCATTATTCACATAACGTACTTTTGCCAAGGGTAAAGGAATTGTAATTAAACTGTCACTAGGGCGCCGCATACTTGGCACCATAGCTAAATATTCCCGATATTGACTTAGTAAAGCCACAATTCTTTCTTTATCAGTATAGTCAGCCAAAGCTGTTTCATAATCGGATTGATTTATAGACATTAATTAAAATTCACCTTCAACAGTGGACAATAGTTTGTTTTTTTTTGTGTTTAAGCGATTTGATCGAAAATAGAAAACATAGGTAAATACATCGATAACAAAATTGTACCAACCATTCCTGCAATACCGACCATCATTATGGGTTCAATAACGCTGGTAAGGGCTTTAATAGCTTGTTCAACTTCATCCTCATAAAAATCTGCCACTTTCATCATCATTGCATCTAACTCCCCAGTTTCTTCCCCAATGCTCATCATTTGTACAGCCATGGCAGGAAATACATTTTTTTCCTCAATGGCAAGACTTAGCATACCCCCTTCTAAAACTGAGTTTTTAGCGGCTCCAATGGCGTTGCCTATTACCCTATTACCGATGGTTTCTTCTACAATCTCTAAACATTGTAAAATAGGTACTCCAGAGCGAGTAAGAGTCCCAAAAACTCGACAAAAACGAGCTACAGCACTTTTCTGATTCAAATCACCAAAAATGGGAAGTTTAAGAGCAATGGTATCAATTTGCAATCGTCCAGCAGGGGTTCTATAGTACTGTCTAAAGCCAAATACAGTACCAATGATAACCAACACAGGAATAACCGCCGCAGGGCTACGTAGAAAAGCACTAAGTGTCACCATAAACTGAGTTAGTGCAGGTAACTCTGCTCCTAGTTGATCAAAAATGCCTGAAAATACAGGAATGAGGAAAATGGTCATACCCAAAAAAGCTACCACGGCAAATAAACCGACGGTAACAGGATAAGCCATGGCGGATTTGACTTGGTTTTGTAACCTTGACACGTCTTCTAATAGTTTGGCTAGACGATTCATTACCTCGTCTAATACCCCCCCAATTTCTCCCGCTTCTACCATGGATACATATAATTGGTCAAAACAATCGGGGTGTTTTGCTAAGGCTTCAGATAAATTTGTACCCTGTTGTACATCATCATTAATAGCGCTCAATGCTTTTTTGAATTTAGGGTTAGAAGATTGTTCTGCTAATACAGATAATGCCCTGACAATGGCAACCCCAGCGTTAACTAATACAGCGAATTGACGAGAAAAAATTGCCTTATCTTTAATGGTAACTTTACTCAGCGCTGCTTCAATACTCGCTATATCAAAATCTATTCCTGCTTTTTTTATTTTGCCGATGGCGGCAAATCTTTTCCTGAGAATTCTTTTTGCTTCTTCTGCCGATTCAGCGGTAACTCTTTCTTGTAATATGTTTCCTGATTTGTCTTTGACTTGAGCGATAAAAGTAGCCATGATTTCACCCTCTATTTACTCAATAATAATCGCTATTTATATATTTTGACATTATTTCATAGGTTCGTTGCTTTAGGGGTGGGGGGAAATAAATTGTTAATTTTGATCAAATTCGATAAATAAGGGGGTTAAAACGGAGTTGGAGTACAAAAATCCTTCTGGGTCTGATAGTCTTAGATTTGTTTTATCTTGGGAAAGAATTGCTAATTTTTGCTTTAGGTATGGTTGAAGGATTTCGATTATTTTTACGATGGTTTCTATACCAAATTTCTTCTCGATTAATGTGAGGTTAACTCCTTCTTTTAGTCTTAGCCCCAACATAAAAGTATCTAATAATTCTTCGTTAGGGGTTGTGGTTTCCCAATCAATTTTGCCTCTATCTTTGACTAATTGATTTACAAATTCAAAGTATTCTTTACGGGTACGAGGACGACTAAATCTCTGGCGGTGGGTGTAACTGGCTGCCCCCATGCCGAAGCCATAGTAGGGTTTATTTTGCCAATAGACTATGTTGTGGCGACAATGATAATCTTTTTGGGCGTAGTTACATATTTCGTAGTGGTTATAGCCGTTTTCTGTGAGAATAGTAGCACCTAAGCGATACATTTGGGCGGTGGTATCATCTTTGGGCAAGGGTTTATCTCCTGCTTGGTATCTTTTGCCGAATACGGTGCCTGATTCTATCACTAAATCATAGCAGGATAAGTGGTTGGGCTGTAGTGCGATCGCCCTTAAAAGAGAGTCTTCCCAGTGGGCAATGGTTTGATGGGGTAGTCCTGAAATTAAATCTAAGCTCCAATTTTCTATCCCTACTTGGTGGATATATTCTACGGATTTATAAATATCTTTTACACTGTGCGATCGCCCACATTCTTGTAATAATTGATCCTCAAATGATTGCACCCCTAAACTAATACGATTTACTCCTAATTTTTGATAGGCTCTAAGTTGCTCGAAACTAAAGGTTGCGGGGTCAATTTCCATGGAAATTTCAATATTTTTAGCAAAGGAAAAATGATTTTCTAAAGTGATTAAAATTTGTTCTAAGCCTTCTAGGGCCAATAAAGAAGGAGTGCCACCCCCAAAAAAAACCGTTTCTAAAGGACTTGATTCTCTCTTGTTTATTGTTTGAATTTCCTGACATAAAAAATCTACATATTCCCGTTGCCAAGGAGAATACTTTCCCCCAGCATTATTACCCAAAACAGTGATGGGAAAATCACAGTAGAAACACCGACGACGACAAAAAGGAATATGAATATAGGCAGAAGTAATGGACATTTTAAAGTTTATGTAATACCCTTATTTTAATTGTTAAAATCAGTGGAACTTTTTAGCTGTTTGTCAATTCTGTTAAATAGCCTTTATCATAGGGCTGAATAAAGAAAAATTATATATATTAGTCATCTTCACACAACTGTCACCATTATGATTCCATCTCGATTATTGCAAAAAAATATACATCTATTATTACCCCTGTGTGCGGTTCTATTTTTCATAGGCAACCATTACCAAAAGGCGATCGCCCAGCAAATTCAAGTAATAGGGGTATCCCCATTCGATGAAACCCCCACCCAGAGGGATATTAACGCCACCACAAGCCATTCTATTCCCCCATTACCAGAAAAAACCCCTGCCACAGATACCATCATTATCAATGGCAACCCAACCCCAGCTAGAACACCCGTACCTAGCAATGTCAAAGGAATTGGCTCTAGTCAAAATCTGCCATCCCCTCCCAATCTTTCCGAGCCGTATCGAGCCCCTGATAACTCTGTGAGCAACATTGCCCCCTCCCCCTTAAACCAAACCCCTTCTACCACATTAACCTCTACCAGTGCTTCTGAGGTTAGTAATAGCAGTCCTAATAATGCCATTACCGTATCCTCCCCCCCTCTTACCAATAACCCTAGTCAACCAGCACAAACCAACTCCCCCGTGGTCAACAGCAGTGAGACTCTTCCTGTACAAAGAAGAAGAAGTTTGAGGGAGATTTTAGTATTTGATATTCCCGTAGTACCTCAAAATACCAACACCACCCCCGTTAATGTCGCTAGAAATAATCCTACCCCCCCCATCGGCGGAGCTTTTCGAGTATTTGTGAGGGCAAACAATTCCACCGAAGAGAGTAGGGTAAAAGAGATTTACCCCGAGGCTTTCCGTGCCAACCATCAAGGCAATACCGTATGGCAAGTAGGGCTTTTTAGCACTCGTCAAAATGCAGAGCAGGCCGCCCAACCTTTACGCAATGCTGGGTTCAGTCCTATTCTCTCCCCCGTTAATTAGACTTAACAGAGAAAGAAATGCCACAATTACAATGATCTTGGGCTTGGGGGTTTTGATATTGAAATGAACCCCCCATCAAGTCTTCGGCGTAATCAATTACTAAATCTTGCACATAATTGTAACTTTGTTCATCGACAACGATCGCAACTTCTCCATGGTGGTTAAAAGTGCGATCGCCCTCTAAAACTTGATCCTCAAAACCAAGTTGATACAGAAGCTCAACACATCCCCCCTGCTCCACTTTAATCCGTAGATAAGAATCAGGTTGGGAATTATAATTTTTTAGCCTGACAATTTCTGCAATGGCACTCTGAGTTAAATTAATCATTAAATAAACTATTTTCTGGCGTAATCATCTTGAAAACGAATAATATCATCTTCCCCTAAATATTCGCCATTTTGCACCTCAATTAAAACTAACTTAATAACCCCCGGATTTTCCAGACGATGGCGAGTACACTGAGGCACATAAGTTGATTGATTAGCCGCCAAAATCTTTACCTCATCCCCACATTCCACCTTCGCAGTACCAGATACCACAATCCAATGCTCACTACGATGATGGTGCATTTGTAAACTGAGGCGATGGCCCGGATTAACTTCAATCCTTTTTATTTTATAACCAGGACCTTCTTCTAAGGTGGTAAATGTACCCCAAGGACGGCTTTCTGTTTCGTGGAGATGATTAGTGGTAGAAAAAGAAATGATCGGAGTTTCGGTGTGATGTCCCACAGTTGCCATGATGATTTTTACCTTATCCTTTTTTATTTTTCAACAATAGCACAGGAGAATTGATAATTGACAATCAATAATTGATAATTAAATTTATTTGTTGATTTCGGTCATTTAAAGAAATACTTTATTAATCATCATTTAATATCCTAAACGACATACAGCCCAGAGAGTACCTTGAATCTCAACATTTTCTGGACTTACTCTGATGGGTTCATATTTAGGATTAGATGCTTTTAAAATTACCTCTTCAGGAGTGAAATAGATTCTTTTTAAAGTAGTACCATGACCATCTACTCGAGCCGCTACAATTTCTCCCTCTTTAGCCTCTTGACTGGACTTCATAATCACATAATCACCCTCGGTAATAAAATCTTCAATCATGCTATCTCCCACCACCTTCAGGGCAAAGCAGTTAGGTTGATTAAACATGGACGCAACATCTAATTTTTCATGGTCATCGGTGAAAGGTTCTACTAATCCCCCCGCCGTGATAGTGCCGAGAATAGGTAAGCCATTATGGGGTTTAAGGATTTTCATCGTTCTCGCTTGTCCCTCTATCCAGTCAATGTACCCCTTCGCTTTTATCCTTTCTAAACGGCTTTGGATGGGGGCGGGCGATCGCAAATTCATCGCTTTCATCATCTCCCGAATAGAAGGAGAATACTTGTTAACATTAATGTATTCCACCAACCAATCGTATAATTCTTGTTGTGCAGGAGTTAAATTTTTCATCTTTATAATTTTATTTGGATTAGATGACATTTTTTATTTTAATGTATTAAAGAACAATCGTACTAAAATAATTGAGTATTGAAATTTGATCATGGAGCATGAAACTTAGGAGCAAATAAAAAAGCAACAGGGAAAAGTAAAACCACTACCCATCGCCACTGCCCAATCCTTCAAGAATCCGCAATAATAGATAGTAAATAGAGAAAATTTTATAAAAAACATTTAGCAAAATGGACGTAAAGCCTTTACTATATATAGAAATTCCCCACCCCAAAACCCAAGAAGTTCTCGAGTGGTTACAAAAATCTTGGCAACCTAGTATCGGTGAGAAAATACTTACCCAAGATGGATTAAGAATTGAGTTAGGAGAAAATAGCGAATTATCTATTTTTCTTTGGTCACTACAACGGACAACCTACCTAAAAATATACCGTTGGGGAAAAAAACTATCTGGTAAAGAAAACAAAATAAAAAAAGAATTAAAAACCGCCATAAGCCAAAAATATCCTCAAAAATATCCCCGATTACCCGACATTGATTTGAGCAATCAATCCATCTTTGAAGCCCTCAAGCCCCATTATCCCGAAACCGTTAAATATTTTCAAAAAATGCCTCAGGGGGAATATGACCTAAATCGGGTGTATTGGTGGGAAAAAAAATGGCGTGAAAGTGTCGAAAATAATTCTCAAAATTCTAATAACTATCAAGTAAAACCCGTCCTATTTAAAGATCAGAGCAAAGGAAAAGCAGATTATGACCTCATCTACGTAGGAGGTGCTTTAGGGGCAATCCATGCCGCTTTAATGGCAAAAATAGGCTATAACGTCTTGGTCATTGAACGTTTAAAATTTGGTCGCATGAACAGGGAATGGAATATTTCTCGGGATGAATTTCAAGTATTAATTGACCTAGGATTATTTACCAAAAAAGAATTTGAATATTGTATTGCCGCTGAATATAAAGACGGTTTTAGTAAGTTTTTTGATGCTAATAACCCCGACAAATTAAAGGCTAGTGTTTTACACACCCCCACGGTGCTAAATATCGCCCTAGATACCAATAAATTATTAGAAGTATGTCAGAAAAAATTAATTAAATATGGTGCTGATATATGGGATGAAACAGATTTTGAGAAAGCCACCGTTGGTAAAGACATCGTCACCGTTAAAGGTACTCATTTAGTTACCGAAGAAGAAAGGGAAGCCACAGGGAGATTATTAATTGATGCCATGGGTACTGCTTCCCCCATCGCTTGGCAAATGGCAGGTAAGAGAACTTTTGATAGTGTCTGCCCCACGGTAGGAGCAATTTTAGAGGGTTTTGAGCCTGAAGTATGGGATAAAACCTACGGAGATGTTTTGTTTTCCCATGGGGATATTTCCCGAGGTCGTCAGTTGATTTGGGAGTTATTTCCCGCGGAAGGAAATGAGTTGACCATCTATTTGTTCCATTATCATCAGGTACATCCTGACAACCCTGGTTCTTTATTGGAAATGTATGAGGATTTCTTTAATATTCTTCCAGAGTATCGCCGTTGTGATATGGATAAATTAGTGTGGAAAAAGCCTACTTTTGGTTATATTCCCGGTCGTTTTACCGTGGGAGAAAATGATCGTGAAATCGCTATGGATAGGGTAATGGCGATCGGTGATGCGGCTTCTTTACAGTCTCCCCTCGTGTTTACAGGTTTTGGCTCTTTGGTGCGTAATTTGGGACGTTTAACGGGTCTTCTTGATAAAGCCTTAAAAAATGACCTTTTAGATGGGGAATCTTTAAACCGCATTAAAGCCTACCAAAGTAATATTGCCGTAACATGGCTATTTTCTAAAGGAATGATGGTACCTACCCACAAAACTTTACCCCCAGAAAGGGTGAATGCGATGTTAAATACCTTCTTTGGTTTATTAGCTGATGAACCTGATACCGCTGAAGTTTTTATTAAAGATCGCACGGATTGGTTTACCTTTAACCGATTAGCCCTTAAGGCGGCTCGCAAAAATCCAGCCCTATTATTGTGGATATGGGAAATGGCTGGAACTAGGGATATATTCCGCTGGATTGGTTCCTATGTGAAGTTTAGCTTGGATGCGTTTAAAAATCTTCTCTTTAGTCGTTGGTTTAATCCTTGGTTGGAAAATCAGAGTAAATGGTTAAAAGAAAGTAACCCTAAATTATGGTTTAAATTACTTACCTTCGGCTCTCGTTTTGTATCTCAAAAGTAAGTTTAGTTATTGGTTAGGTGTAAATTGGGCAAGGGGTTTAAACCCCTTGTTGAAAAAATAACTACTAAGCAGTTACTAACTCTTTTTCGGGGCGTTTGCTGTTACGGATACCTTCAATGGCTTGGGCATAGTCAGGGGCTTTGAATACGGCAGAACCAGCTACGATCGCATTGGCTCCCGCTTCTAAAACCTGCCAAGTATTATTAGGTTTCAAACCACCATCAACTTCAATCCAAGGATCTAAACCTCTTTCATCACACATTTGACGAAGGGCTTTGATTTTGGGAACTACCCCTGGAATGAAACTTTGACCACCGAAACCGGGGTTAACACTCATGATGAGAACTAAATCACACACATCGATGACATATTCGATCAATTCAAGGGGAGTGGAAGGATTTAACACAACCCCAGATTTTTTACCCAATTCACGAATTTGACATAGGGTGCGGTGTAAATGGGGAGAAGCGTTATGCTCGGCATGGACGGAAATAATATCAGCACCAGCTTTGGCAAAATCAGCCACATACTTCTCAGGTTCAA
Source organism: Cyanobacterium sp. (assembly GCF_054166785.1). Classification (NCBI taxonomy): domain Bacteria; kingdom Bacillati; phylum Cyanobacteriota; class Cyanophyceae; order Chroococcales; family Geminocystaceae; genus Cyanobacterium; species Cyanobacterium sp. Next base: position 42,630 of record NZ_JBSZCP010000066.1, on the reverse strand, counting down.
CTATCATGAGGTGAACATCTAAGGGTTTTTTGGTATGGGGGCGAATGGCATCTACAATTAAAGGACCAATGGTGATATTAGGTACAAAACGACCGTCCATCACGTCCACATGAATCCAATCTGCTCCCGCTTCATCAACGGCTCTGATTTCTTCTCCTAGGCGACTAAAATCGGCGGATAAAATGGAGGGGGAAATAACTATATCTTTTTTACTCATAAGTAGTTTATTTAAAATGTGCTTAGACTTGTGTAAATTGTAACAAGATATTGCCCATTTCTTTCTCGAAAGATTGATAATATCAATGGAGTTTAACAAGAAATAAACACGAATTATGGATATTACAACTCAGGTAATTACCCTCAAGGGTAAAAATATTGATATTCCTGCTTTTTTTGCGACTCCCATGGATGAAGGGGTTTATCCTGCGGTGGTGGTGGTGCAAGAAATTTTTGGGGTAAATGACCATATTCGGGATGTTACTTCTAGGATAGCAGCGGAGGGTTATGTGGCGATCGCCCCTGCTATCTATCAAAGAATTTCCCCCAATTTTGAAACGGGCTACACTGCCGAGGATGTCAAGGTTGGTAGGGAATACAAAAATCAAACCAAAGCCTCTGAATTACTCCAAGACATTCAAACCGCCATCGACTATCTTTATACTTTGCCCCAAGTGAAAAAAACGGGAGTAGGGACCATGGGTTTTTGTTTCGGTGGTCATGTAACATATTTAACCGCCACCCTCCAGGATATTAAAGCCACAGCGTCCTATTACGGGGCAGGAATTGTTAACTGGTGTCCGGGAGAGTCTGAGCCGACTATTACTCGAACCAAGGACATTAAAGGGGCGATCCATTGCTATTTTGGCATGGATGATGCTAGTATTCCCCCCGAACAAGTAGATCACATTGAAAAAGAACTACAAAAATATCACATTCCCCACAAAGTTTTCCGTTATCAAGGGGCAGACCATGGATTTAATTGCGATCGCCGTTCATCCTATAATCAAACTGTAGCACGAGAAGCATGGCAAGAAACCCTTAAGCTATTTCAATATACATTGTAGTACAGCGGCTAAAAATGTAATACAAAAAAAGATGCTGATTAACGATAATTAGCATTTATTATTAATAGGGTAGTAGAAAAAAACCCAATAAAGAAAACTATGGCTATATCACTACAGAAAGGACAACGAGTTTCCCTCGATAAAGTAGCTCCCGGATTAACGGCGGGGTTTATCGGCTTGGGATGGGATACCAATGTAACCGACACAGGATATGACTTTGATTTAGATGCTTCCGTGTTTTTACTGAACAGTCAAGAAAAATTAATATCCGATAATCACTTTATCTTTTATAATAATTTAACCAGCCCAGATCCTGATAAGTCTGTCAAACATATGGGAGACAACCTAACGGGAGAAGGAGATGGGGATGACGAAGTTGTGATCGTTGATCTGAGGAAAGTACCTCAAGATGTACAAAGAATCGTTGTCACTGTCACCATCCATGAAGCGGATAAAAGAGGGCAAAATTTTGGACAGGTACGTAATGCTTTTGTAAGACTGGTGGATGTGGCTACCAAGGAAGAAGTTTTACGGTACGACTTAGAGGAAGATTTTTCTGTGGAAACAGCCCTTATTATGGCAGAGCTATATCGTAAGGATGGAGAATGGCGCATGAATGCTGTAGGTGCTGGTTATCAAGGCGGTTTACAGGCTTTACTCAATCGTTATATCTAAACTATTAAAGACAATTGACTATCAAGAAAATCCCGTTAATTGTCTATTTTTTATGGCTGGTTGCCCGTTGTGTCACCTCACCATTGAATGGAGTAATCTGTAACACAAATTGTAAATTGTTTTATGTTTGTAGTACACAGTATATGCTATAATAAGATCCTTACAGAAGGAATCTTTTAGGTAAACGACACAAATGTTATTCGATACTCAAGAACAGGCAATCGAAACGTCAATTAGTGACAAAAATCAATCAAGCAGTCATGGAGAAAACCAATCTAGTACCATCAAGGTAGTAAAGAGAAGTGGCCGTTTAGCAGATTTAGATATAAGCAAAATTAGGAATGTAGTTAATTGGGCTTGTACTGGTAAAGATGTAAATGCGATCGCCCTTGAGGCTGGATTAAAAACCCGTATCCGTTACGGCATCACCACTAGGGAAATTCAAGATAACTTGGTAAACTGCGCCCTAGAAATGTGTAACATTGATGAACCTGATTGGCGTTATGTTGCTGGACGTTTATCGATGTGGAGTCTGTGGAAAGAGATTCTTGTAAGTCGTGGCTACAACTACGGAAACTATGCCAAAACCGTTCAGTCTTTTGTGGAAGAAGGAAAATATGACGATCGCATTTTGGTATATTCTCACGAGGAATTAGAAACCGCCAACGGTTGGATTAACCCCGATTGGGATTTAGACTACGACTATGCAGGGGCAGTATTACTTACATCCCGTTACCTTTTGCCCGATGAATTACCCCAAGAAGCCTTTTTAACTTGCTCATTACTACTGGCTAGTCAAGAAGCCCCGAAAAATCGCTTATTCTATGCCAAAAAGTTTTATGAGGCGATCGCCTCTCGCCGTATCTCCCTTGCCACACCGATTTTAGCCAACCTAAGAGTGCCTAACGGTTCCCTTACCAGTTGCTTTATCATTGCCATGGAAGACAACCTTGAGAGCATTTATCGAGAAATCACCAATACCGCCCGTATTTCCAAAAATGGTGGTGGAGTGGGGGTAAATGTATCCCGCATCAGGGCAACGGGTAGCGCCGTTATGGGCAAAAAAAATGCCTCGGGGGGGGTTATTCCTTGGATAAAACTCTTAAATGATACCGCCATAGCCGTAAACCAAGGGGGAAGAAGGGCAGGGGCTGTCACCGTCGGTTTAGACATCTGGCATTTAGATGTACCCGAATTCCTTGAAATGCAGACAGAAAACGGAGATCAACGCCGTAAAGCCTATGATGTATTTCCCCAGTTGATTCTCCCCGATGAATTTATGCGTCGGGTAAAAGCCAAGCAATCATGGACATTGGTTGATCCCCTAGAAGTTAAAGAAAAACTAGGTTATGACTTACCCGTAATGTGGGGAGAAGAATTTGAGAAAGCCTATCAAGACATTGAAGCCAACCTCGATACCGTTATTAAACTTTATAAACGGATAAATGCGAGGGAATTATTTAAGCATATCATGCGATCGCAAGTAGAAACTGGTATGCCCTATCTTGCTTTCAAAGATATTATCAATCGAGCTAACCCCAACAAACACGATGGCTACATTCCGGGGGTGAATTTATGCACCGAGAGCTTTAGTAATGTAACATCAGGGGAATACGCCCACTGTTGTAACCTCGTATCCCTTAACCTTGCTAACCTTGAGCAGGAAGAATTAGAGGAAGTTTCCACCCTCGCCGTCAGAATCCTTGACAATACCATCGATATTACCAACCCTCCCTTTGCCGATGCCAAAAAGCACAATAACCGTTATCGCACCATTGGGGTAGGCGCCATGGGTTTAGCTGACTGGCTAGCCAAAAACGAATTACGTTATAACAATCTGCAAGAAATTAGTAACCTCTTTGAGGATATGGGTTTTTATTGTACCCAAGCATCCATGAAGTTAGCCCAAGAAAGGGGTGCTTTTGATGCCTATGAGGGTAGTGATTGGAGTAAGGGTTTATTAATCGGCTCAAAGCCTGTGGAATGGTTTAAGGCAAATGCTTATAATCCTGAACGTTGGCAAACCCTCGCCGATGATATTCAACAATACGGCATTCGTAATTCCCACATAACGGCGATCGCCCCTAACACCTCATCTAGTTTAGTACAAGGTTGTACCGCCAGTATTTTACCTGTTTATAGCCGTTTCTTTTACGACAAATGGGCAAAAGGTACCGTACCCATCGCCCCTCCCTATATCAGCGATAAAGTGTGGTTTTACCAAGAAAATAAAAACCTCGATCAAACCATGGTAGTTAAAGCCACAGGGGTTATACAACAGTGGATAGATACAGGTATCTCCATGGAGTTATTATTTAACCTCAATGAGGGAGTATATTATCCTAGTGAGCCAGAAAGAGCCTTAAAAGCCAAAGATATTTTTGATATTCTCGTCATGGCATGGGAAGAAGGTTGTAAGGCTGTTTACTATGTGCGTATCGTCCAGAAAGATAATTTTAAGGATGAGTGTACCGCCTGCGCTAACTAATTTCTAAGCAACTTTTACTTGTAACCCTCTCCATGGTGAGGGGGTTTTTTGTAAAGTATCCCTAAAAGCCACACCACGAGAGAGGAGATTTTATGAGCAAGAAAATCAACCATGAATTAGAAGATGATTTACAAAGGTACTAACGTTATTCTACTCGATCCAGACGTTGCCCAAGCATTTCCTAATCAAAAATCGGTTAATGATGCCCTAAGATTATTAATTAGTTTGGCTCAATCTCAAGTCAAAAATTAGTTAATCTGTAAATAAATAAAATATTATGAAAAAATCTACTTTAATTTTATCTGTGCTTAGTTTTGCTCTGGTAGGGTGCGATCGCAATACCCTTGATGGTTTAAATTTAAGAATAAATGCAGATATTCGCTCAGACTACGATAAACAAGAACAAACCAGCGAAAATCCCTCTAACCCAATCAACAATAGCTCGGAAAATACCAACAATTCTTCCCCTACAACCCCCAATAACAACCCTAGCTCTGGTAGTGTAGTCAACGATGCTGATGGTGGCATCCCTTTTAAACCCATTGCTAACTGTAGCCCCTCTGATATTACCAAAAGAGCCAATGAGGAATTTTATAGTAGTAGAGGACAAGTAAAATCCATTGATTCCAAAAACCAAGAGGAAGTTAGCGCATGGAAGGAAATCCATGGCAGAATTGAAGCAGAGTGTCGGGGTAATTGACAATTTACAGTACACAATGAACCATTAAACTTATCTTGTTCATCCTTTTATCATGGCAATTCTTATGACAGAAAAAGAACCTATTATTCAACTACGGGGAGTAAAAAAGTCTTTTGGTAAAAACGTTATTCTCGATGGAATTGATCTTGATATTTATCAAGAGGATGCCTTGGTGATTATCGGCCCTAGCGGTACAGGCAAATCAACGGTTTTACGCATAATTGCAGGGTTAATGCTTCCTGATGAGGGGGAGATATATGTTCATGGGCAAAAGAGGGAAGGATTAATTGATGATCATGATGACTCCATGGCGATTAGCATGGTATTTCAACAGGCGGCGTTGTTTGATTCCCTCACCGTGAGAGAAAATGTCGGTTTTTTCTTGTATCAACACTCCGATTTATCACCGCAAAAAATTGGTGCCATAGTTGAGCAAAGTTTGGAAATGGTGGGCTTACCTGGCAGGGGAGATTTATACCCTGCTGAACTTTCGGGGGGGATGCGTAAAAGGGTAAGTTTTGCTCGGGCGGTTACTTTCAACCCTGATAATCCTTTACAGTGTCCTGAGGTTATTTTATACGATGAGCCTACCGCTGGATTAGACCCAATCGCTTCTACGGTAATTGAGGATTTGGTGACAGATTTGAGGGTATCTAGTGAGGCTTGTAAAACCTATGTTATGGTAAGTCATCAGGAGAGTACCATTAGGAGGACGGGCGATCGCCTCGTGTTCTTGTACAATGGTAAGGTTAAATGGCAAGGTACCGTAGGGGAAATTGACACCACAGATAATGAATTAGTTAGACAATTTTTTAGTGCGAAAAGGGAAGGTCCTATCCAAGTAGTTTAAAGAGGTTAGATAAAAATGTCACAGTCAAGGTTAGTAAGAGAAGGCTCTCTGGGTTTATTTATTATTTTAGGTTTTGTTGTCTTTGGTGGCGCTATCTTGTTTTTGAGGGGAACGCAATTTCGTCAAGAAAAGTACGAAGTAAAATTACAGTTTGATAACGTTGGTGGTTTGAGAGAAGGGGGTAGAGTTTTATATCGGGGGGTAGAAGTAGGTACTATTCAATCTATTACCCCAAGCACCGAAGGAGTAGAAGTCATAACACAAGTTCAACAAGGGTTGAGAATACCAAAAGAGGTGATCGCTCAAACTACCCAATCAGGTTTATTAGGTGAAGTAATTGTTACCATCGAACCCCAAGCGCAATTAACCCCAGAAGCTCTACAAATTGACCCCGCCAGCCCAGAATGTCAACAACAAAATCAACTCCTTTGTAGCGGTGATTCTATCATCGGAGAATATAGCGGTGATTTAATTGCTAATATGACAAGGCTTAGTACCGTATTTTCTAATCCCATTTTTATCGAACAACTTAATGATGCTATAGTTAACATTGCGATCGCCTCTGAAAACGTAGCCCAACTAAGTAGCGAATTATCAGAGTTTACCAAAAATGCAGGGGATGACATCAATAAACTTTCCTCCGTAGCCGATAGCATCATGACAACATCGGAATCTTTTAATAGCGCCGCCAACAGTGCCAACACCCAAATCAATAAACTAGCCAACGACTTTAGCCAAACTAGCCGAGAAATAAATCAACTAGCCCGAAACACCAATCAACTCATAGAAAGTAATGAATCTAGCCTCAACAACACCATTACTACCCTAGCCAGCACCACCCAAGAAGTAGCTACCCTCGTCAGAAATGCTAACAGAGTTGTTACAAGAGTAGATCAAACCGTTGATGGTATTGATGTTGCCAAATTTGGACAAGACATAGAAAAAACCATCACCAACCTAGAAGGAATCACCAATAACTTAACAGCCCTTTCCCAAGAATTAAATAACCCCACCAACCTAGTAGCCCTACAACAAACCCTTGACTCCGCCAGAGTTACCTTCGCCAACACGGCCAAAATAACCTCCGACATTGACGAATTAACAGGAGATCCACAATTTAGACGTAATATGCGCCTCCTCATTGACGGGTTAAGTAATCTAGTATCCTATACCGACGTTTTAGAAAAACAAATCCAACTCGCACAACTACTTAATCAAATAGAAGAATTAAATCAAACCCAATCCCAAAATCCTCCTACAACAACTTTCCATATTACCAATCGCTCCCTACCAAAAATAATGTCCTCTAATACCAATGAATCCCTAAATAATGTTAACCTCAAAAACATTGAAAAAAATAAATAACTAACCCCCTATCTGAGACATGGTGCGAGTGTAAATACTGTTAGTGCCAGTATCTCTTTCTTTAAAATTAATTTCAGGTTTTAGTAATAACAAATCCTTTACTTTTCTCTGAATGATATTAAGATTTTCTCCCGCTCTCAAAGCCTCCTTTAAGTTTACTTGTCCAGTTTCATTCAACAAACAAGGACGTAACCAACCATCAGCGGATAATCTTACCCGATTACAGCGATCGCAAAAACACTCCGACATCTGAGAAATAAAGCCTAAAGTACCCTTTGCATTGGGGATTTTGAACACATCTGCCGGCCCATTCCCCCGAATACTACTCTCCTCCAAACCCCATTTTTCCCTAACTTGTTGTCTAATTTCCTCCGAAGGAATCCATGCTTTTTGAGTGAATAATTCACTATTTCCAATGGGCATAAACTCAATAAATCTGACGTGCCAATTTTTATCAATGGTCAACTGAGCTAAATCCAAAACCTCATGATCATTCACCCCCGGAATCACCACCACATTTAACTTAAGAGGATTAAAACCCACCTCATAGGCTTTTTGTATGCCTAACCATGTTTGATGCCATCGGCTTTTTCCATGATTCCCAATAATTTGATCAAATGTCTGCTGATTAAGGGAATCTAAACTAATATTTATTCTTTTCAAACCAGCATTATATAAGTCCATAGCCCGATGGGCTAACAAATATCCATTAGTAGTTAAAGATATATCCTTAGTGGCAGGTAAACTATTAATTTCAGCTATAATATCTACCAAATCAGGACGTAATAAAGGTTCTCCCCCCGTCAGCCTAAATTTAGTAAATCCCAAGGGCATAAATACCTGCTTTACTAAGGTTAATAACTCTTGTTTTGTAAGAATATCTTGTTGTAAAAGATAGCTTAATTCTTGATCCTCAGGCATACAATATTGACAGCGAAAATTGCACTTATCAATTAAACTAATTCTCAAGTAGTCAATGGTATTCATAAAATAGGTTTTTGGGGAGAGAAAATTAACTTTCTCCGATGATTAAATAGAATGTTCTTGTAACACTTCTAAAGGTACAAATTTTAGGGCTTTTTCATGGGTAGAAGCTAAAACAATGGGCGGTGCAACCCCTGCCTCTAGGGCTTCTTGCCATCGGGATACGCACAAACACCACTTATCCCCTGGTTTTAGCCCGGGAAAATTGTACATGGGCATGGGGGTAATTAAATCATTGCCTTTATTTTTACTATATTCCAAAAATTCTGCAGTCACCTGCGCACAGACAACGTGTAAACCAAAGTCTTCTGCCCCTGTATCACAGCAACCGTTACGATAAAATCCTGTCACGGGAGATTGACAACAAATTTCTAGGGATTTTCCTAGTACGTTTTTTGAGTTACTCATTATTAGCTTTTTTGTGTAGATTTTCTACGGTAATAATGCCATGATACTTGTTATTATACATTCTTCAATATATGTGGTTAGGAGTTTCCTTTCTTTTTTGTGCATAAGTTACATATTTTTGATTCTATTTTAGAATGAATCACCCTTGCCCTTAACAAGGAATACTTGATTCTCCCATCACCTTTTTTGGGGGGAATCATCGTTATATTCTCGTAAATAATTCACGTTCGTTATAGTATTAATTTTTGGTTAAAATATTTTTAATATTATCAGGTAAATTAACTAAATCTTCTGGTCTATCTATATCAGTTAATGTTGGCAAATCAAAGATAGATAATTTATGGTTTTTAGCGATGTTTAAAGTATCTTTATATACTGTATTTGTTCCCCAATTAATATTTTTAAATAACTCTTTTACGGGACTTTTTAAACCTATTAAATAATATCCTCCATCTTCTGCCTCCCCTAGTACTAAATCATAATTATCTATGGCATTAAAAGCCTTAGTTAGAATATCAGCAGTTAATGATTGACAGTCAATCCCGATGACGATAACGGGCATTCTTGTTATATTATAGGTGGACTCTATGGCAGAGAACATTTTTTCTCCTAAGTCTCCTTTGGCTTGGGGTGTAAATTCCCATGGTTTTCCCAACCAATTTTCCATTAAAGTTTGATTTCCCCCTGCATAATAAATTTTTACTTTAATATTACTATCAAGTTTTTCCGTTTTTTTTAAGGTATTTTCGGTCATTAACTTTTGAATTATGGCGGCTTTTTCTGCACCGACGGCGGGAATTAAGCGAGTTTTTGTTTTGCCTTTTTCTGGATAGCGAGTAAAGATAATTAAGGTTTTGTGGGACATGGCTTTATTTATGCTTTTTGCCACCCTAATTTTTGAGTAGTTTCTTTTATAAATGTGTTGAAAAATGCTTGTTTTTGATTGTCTTTAAATACTTTTTCTATTTTCTTTTTAATTATATCAATGTTAAATTTAGGGGAATTTTCTTCTATGGTAATATCTTGTTGTTCTAAGTATTCAATAAGACTCAAACTACATATTCTGGTTAAATAGGCGGCACTGATTCCTTGAATTACTCCCCCTGCAACATAGGTAATGGTGTTAGTTTTTAAAATGGAGCCGATCGCACGGGAGGACAATTCCACGATACCTAATTTGATCATTAATTTAGCTAATGCTAAGGAAATTTGTTTGCCTTGATTGAGGGTTATTTTCTGTTGATAGATAGCCCCTAAATCCACGATCATTTGAGTATTAATAGCACCTACGGCTAAAAGGTCTAAACTTGCTACGGGGTTGGCAAAGGTAGCGGCGGCGGCCATCCATTGATATTTTTCAACGATGGGTAAAGCTTTTTGTTTTCTGATGATATTTAGTTGTTGATGTATTTCTTTTTTTAGTCCTAATAGTTGTCTGTAACTTGTCGCTAAAAACAAATCTTGTTGATTATTTTCTAAAATTTGAGAGAGATAATTAGTAAGACTATTACATTGAGGTTTAAGGTTTTCTTGCCATTCTTGATAGTTATCTTTATCTTGATATTTTTTTACTTTAATTACTTCATTTTTAGTGGAGATAATAATGATTTCTTCGGGGTTAATTATTCCTTTTATTCTTGTTTCTAATTCTTTTTTTATTAGTTCTTTTTCTTCAGGTAAATTGTAATCTGACTGATTAAAAACTAAGACGGTCTTTTGCTGATTTATAATTAATTTTTTGATTATTTCTTTTTCCGATTCCGTCAAATCCCCTTGAACAACAAACAAAACTAGGTCATGGTTAAAAAGTAGTTGGTCAAATTTATCCGTATTTAAAGATGAGGGGGTAAAGGTTTCAAATTGACAATGGTGATTATTTATTTCTTGGTTGAGGATATTTTTTAGACATTCATTATTTAATTTATGGTTACTAACGATCGCAATTTGGGTTGTGGTGCGATCGCCCTTAACAATATCTTCTAAGGGTTGGAGAAAAGGATTTTCCGAAGAATCAGATTCTTGAGCAAAAATAGTAATTAATTTTTTTACCTGAGCTAGAGCCTGACTAAAACTTTCGGGGGTGACAGGATCAAAAACCAGAGGAAAATTATCTTCCTTGCCACGAGGATTAAACAACCAAAAAAAACCACTAACCAAAATCAAACCCCAAAAACTGTATTCCCCCAGATGAGGAAAAGACTGGGAAATTCTTTGCCCCATAAAAAGAAGGAAAGAAAGCCCTACACCAGAAATCAGAATCGGTTTTTTAATGGAAATACTCATAACAAAAAAGAAATTAAAGATAAATTTATCATAAAATCTTTGTTCCCCCTTGTCATCCTAAAAACTGGTTTGCTCTAAAGTAGGCTCTGGGGGCATTTCCATATTAGGAGAATCTGAACCGGGATTATTACTCGGAGGAGTAACATTGCGAGGATCCACATTATTATTAGGGGAGCTAGGACTTCTAGGGGGTGCTGGGGGGGGAGCTAAACGGGAGCGCCATTCTTGAATATCTCTACGGGCTGCATTGTACGCAGAAGTACCAGAGGGAATCATCTCAGCGATGTTAATGGCTTCCTGTAGTCCTGAGCGCCCGGAGCCTGAGCCATTACGTCTGGCAATACCCAAAATTTCTTCTGACCAACTATTCACCGCATTACGTCCTTCGGTGGTAACATCTGTGGAAGAAGGAATGCGACGGGCAATGCTAATGGCACGGGAAAGGGATTGAGCATCTCTATTTTGGGCGATTCGGGTGGCTTCGTCCAAGTTTTGTCGAGCGGTAATTTCCCTACGCCATGTTCTAATCCGAGATTGAGCATCGGAATGCAATGAGCGATTATTTCCGATGGCACTAGCAACGTTAATGGCTTCTTGGTATCTGCCTTGACTACCGAGGGATATGGCTCGATCTAGGGTGGGTTGGTCTTCTACCCTTTGAATATTGCCTCTCCATTGGGCGATGAGGTTTCTGGCTTCGCTGTGCAAGGCTCTGTTGGCTTCAATTCTCTGGGCTTGGGCGATCGCCTCTTGCCAACCGCTGACGGTATTTCGAGAAGCTAATTCTCTGGCTCTATTGAGGTAGGGTTGATCTTCTTTTATCTGAATTTCCCTTCTCCATTTTCTAATTTCCTGTTGAGCTTCGGAATGGAGGGGATTTTCATTACTAATAAATTCGGCTCGGGCGATCGCCTGTTGTAAACTATTAATATTACCCGGTCTGGCTAAGTCTTTGGCTTCGGTAAGATAGACTAGGTCTTCTTTTTGTAAAGTCCAACGGTTTCTTAATTGTCTCGCTTCGGCATAAACCCCACTACTAGAGGAAATTTTATCTAACTGAGAGATGGCTAAATTTAAACCTGAGATGGTGTTCAGATTCGAGTTTCTACCCGCACTAGCTAGATTTGACCAATCATTCGCCTTATCTCGTATAGGGCTACTGTTAGGAATTTGACGGGCAATGGCGCTAACTTCCGTCCAGTTGCGATCGTCGATTAAACTCTTAACAATATCTATAATTTGACCTTCTGCATCCCTTGCCAATTCCATGGCTCGATCATAGGAAAAACTAGACTGGGGTATTCGAGAAGCAATGTCAATGGTTTTAATTAAATCCTCCACTCCTCCTCTTTTGATAGATGCAAAGGCTTCGTCCAGCTCACTGCTTTCTTCTTGGGCGAGGGTAATGGTTTGTACCATTTCGTCATATCGGGTACTGCTCCAGTAGGCGTTGTCTAATTCTAGGAGGCTAACGGTGGCTAAAAAGGCTTGATTCCATTGTCCACGACGTAATTTTTCTTCTATGTCCGCAACGATGGCTTCTCCCTCTTCCCATACACTCTGCCAAGTTTCTATTTTCTGAGCGATTAACTCTTGGTTGGCTTCACGGGGAGGAATTTTTTTGGCGATGGCGATGGCTTCTTCTAGTTTTCCATCATGGTATTTTTCCTGTGCTATGGCCAAAATACGATCAGACCAAGTGGTAATATATCGATTGACTTCATTGATAAGGGGGTGATCCTCTGGTAGATTGGCAATTAACTCAATGGCTGCCAAAAAACCTTCCACGGTGTTCTCATCGGCTCTTAACTGGGCGCAGTATAAGCGATTTGTGGCGGAACTAAATAACAAAGATAACCTATTACAATTATTACTGGTGGGAAATCTTAGTAACATGGAGGTGGCTGCAAACCCGACTCCTCCAAAAAAGAGTACCAAGAATACACATATTATTTGCCAAGTGAACAAATTGTTTTTGTTATCGGTTTTTGTCGTCATAGTTTGACTAGATTAATAATTGAAATACTCTATTAAAATGTACCCTTTCAGGATCTAAATTAATTTTTTTTTCTTTACCTAAAATATATGGGAGATAATTGCTTTTATGGCGAAAGCCTTAAAATTTAATTGATACAAAAAATGTTTTTATGAAGATATTTTAACATGGGAGTCCAAATAATTAGTAATAAAATCTTAATATTTGACTAGATGAACCTTGAACAGGTTTTTTTTGTCCTTGAAAAGTTAAAATTTCATACTCAAATCTAGCCATGGAGCGCGGGTAATGGTGGCACTGGTGGAGATAAAATCTACTCCTGTTTGGGCTATGGTGCGAATATTTTCGAGGGTGACGTTGCCCGATGCTTCTATTTTGATGTTTTGATTAGCTCCTCTAATTGTGGTTACAGCTTTTGTCATTTCTGCCACATCCATGTTATCTAACATGATAATATCCGCTTGATGCTCGATCGCCTCTTGCACTTGCTCAAGGTTACTGGTTTCTACTTCAATGGTGAGAGGATAGGGTATATTTCCACGGATAAGGGCGATCGCCCTAGCAATACTTCCCGCCGTTTCGATATGATTATCCTTAATCATCACCGCATCATCCAAACCCATACGATGATTGATAGCACCCCCCACCTGAGTGGCATATTTTTCCAAAATCCTTAATCCGGGGGTTGTTTTACGGGTATCCACCAACTGGGTAGGAAAATCGGCGATCGCATCCACATATTTCCTGGTCATGGTAGCCACACCGCTAAGGTGCATCACCAAATTTAAAGCCACCCTTTCCCCCGTCAATAAACCATCCATTTCCCCTTCCATTTCCACAAGGATAGTACCGGCACAATGATAATCCCCTTCTTTAATTTTTTCTAAAAAAAATACCTTTTCATCTAATAATTGAAATACTAATTTCCCTATGGGTAAACCTGCAACTACCCCATCTTCTTTCAATAACCAATGGGCTTTTTGATATTTATTTTCATCGGTAAAAATAGCATTTGTCGTGCGATCGCCCCTACCAATATCCTCTAATAACCAACCCTTTAACAAAGGCTCTAAAATCAACTTTGAAGGTACACTCACCATAAAAAAATATTTTCAATTCTACAAAAAAATGTTTCCCCCCTTACTATAAGAGGGGCTAAAAGGAAGTATCTAACCAGTCCTATTTCATCGCCGCCACGGGTAAAGATAACTGACCATTATTACCAGAACCTTTACCATTGCCATTATTACCAGAATTATTATTATCTAACAATAGACTACGAATCAACCTCGCCGTAGCTTTCCCTGCCAAATCTCCAGCGATCTGTTGTCCCAGCTTTTGAGTTTCAGAGTTTTGTAAAATTTTAGTAATAATCGGTACTAACTTGATGGGATCATAACCCTCGGTTTCCTGTAATATTTCAATAATATTTTGTAAATGCTCCATCGATTTACCATCCATCGAACCATTACCATTATTCATTACCGCAGGAGGTTTAGGAGAATCCCAACCCACAACCTTTCTCACGGAACTAGAAATATTAAACCATGTTTTTTGTCCTATGGTATCAAGGTAATTAACAATCTCCGTTGCCAATCTTTCCCGAATAAAATTACCCCTCTCAGACAGTAAATATTCCATACCCTGATTCATCACCCTATCAAAATCATAATCAGGGGAGTCCTTCGCATTTCGCAACAGATTTTCCAAACGATTCCAACGGAAACTACCATCCTTGAATAATAAATCCCTCAAACTTGCCTGTAATTGAGCAGAATCATCCGTTAATAACCTCTTAGCTACATAGGGATAAGCCTTACTCAATACCTTAAACTCAGGGTCAATGTTAATGGCAATACCTTCCAATGTCACCATAGAGCGAATAATCAAAGCATAGTAGGCAGGAACACGGAAAGGAAACTCATACATCATCGCCGACATCTCATCGGTAATTTTTTTGAAATTCAACTCCGCTACACTAGCCCCCAAAGCATTGTTGAAAACTTCCGTTAAGGCAGGTATGATGGGCGTTAAGTCCGTTTCAGGGGTTAAAAAGTCTAAATTAACATAATCTTGGGCTAACCCATCAAAATCACGATTAACAAGGTGAACCACCGCTTCAATTAACCCATATCTCTGGTAAGGCTCAATGTTACTCATCATGCCAAAATCAAGGTAAGCTAACCTACCATCCGCCATGGCCAAAAGGTTACCAGGGTGAGGATCTGCATGGAAAAACCCATGTTCTAACAATTGACGTAAAGAACATTGTACCCCTACCTCTACTAAATGGGTGGCATCAATGCCTTGGGCTTGGATTTTTTGAATATCAGTTAATTTAGTTCCCTCAATCCATTCCATGGTTAATACTCGTCTGCCAGTATATTCCCAGTAGATTTTAGGCACATAAATCTCTTCTAAATGACCATATAATTCTTTGAACTTAGAGGCATTGTCTCCCTCCTTCATATAGTTCATTTCCTCGAAAATACGAGCCGCCAATTCATCGGTAATGGCCACTAAATCTGAGCGAATACGCCTAACATTTTTTTTAATCCATGTAGCTATGCTACGCATGATATATATGTCAAGGGTAATCCTTCCTACCAAGTCAGGACGTTGTACCTTGATGGCCACTTCTTCCCCTGTTTTTAGTCTGCCTCGATAAACCTGCCCCAAAGAAGCCGCTGCAATGGGATCTGACGTTATTTCCTCATATACGTCATCGGGTTTTGAGCCTAATTCTTCTTCTATAAACCGATAGGCTATTTCATTGGGAAAAGGAGGAAGTTGATCTTGTAAACTGGTTAATTCTTCTAAATAAGCGGGGGAAACTAAATCTGGACGGGTAGAAAGGGCTTGACCAATTTTGATATAAGCAGGGCCCAGTCTTGTTAATATTTTTCTGAGTTTTTCAGCTTGTTTTTTCTGGTTTTTCTTGGATGTACCCCAGAGGGAGTGCCACCAGTTCGTGAGCATAAATGAAGCGAAGGGAAAGGAAATATTAATCAATCTTCCCAATACTTGTAAAGGTTTTCCCCGATAATACTCAATAATAGCGTCTGGATTATATTCCCAGTCTTCGGGGGTGATGTCTGTAATGGGTCCTAAATTTCCTTGATCGGTCTTAGGGGGAGTTACAATTTCCGAGGGGACATCAATTATCTTTTCTTCTTGGTTAGATAATGTTTGGGGGGAAGTAGTTTGAGTCATGAGATCCGCACTATATTATTTAGTATCTGGGGGTTGTTAGTCATTGTAACAAGATCTTAACATTTTTCTCACTATTCGCCCGAACGGTTGATGGTTGGGAAATTAGTAATTGACAAATTTATTTAAACAGTGGGCAAAACTTGAGAGCTTACTTCTTGTTTCAAATTACCGATAAGATATAACAAAGCCATCCTTACGGCTACTCCGCTGGTAACTTGATCTGATATTAAACTAAGTCTTTCATCGTCCATTAGATCTGAACTTATCTCCACCCCTCGATTTACAGGACCTGGATGCAATACTTTTACCTCTGGATTACATAGTAAGAGGCGATCGCGCGTAATGCCAAATAATTGATGATATTCCCTTAAACTAGGTAATAAATAATCCGCCATACGTTCCTTTTGTAACCTTAACGTCATGACAAAATCAGCATTTTCGAGGGCTGGTGTTAGGTGCCAATGGATAAATAAGCGGTCTTTATATTCAGGTTTTACGGTATCGGCAAATAAATTTGGTAAAAGGGTAGGGGGGGCGCATAGGTGTAGTTGTACCCCAGAAGCCAAGAGACTATTAATATTAGAACGAGCTACCCGAGAATGGATTATATCCCCCACAATGGCAATTTTTTTACCCTCCAATAATTCAATACGGGGATTTTTTGGATCTATTAAATTACAGATAGTGAATAAATCTAGTAATCCTTGGGAAGGATGTTGATGTAAGCCATCCCCCCCATTAAAAATACTTACCCCTGTTTTGAGTCGATCCATTTCTTGGGCAATGTTTAACGGCACTCCCGATTGACTATGACGAATTACCATGATATTCGCGCCCATAGCTAGATAGGTTTTAGCGGTATCAAGGATAGTTTCCCCTTTGGTGAGGGATGATGAGCCGGGGGCAAAATTGAGAATATCGGCGGACAATCTCTTGGCTGCTAACTCAAAACTACTACGGGTACGGGTGGAAGGTTCAAAAAACATATTGGCAACCACTTGCCCTTGCAAGGCAGGAACTTTTTTAGTTCTACTTTTCAACACATCCCGAAAACTAGCAGCGGTGGTTAAGACGGTGTCGTACTCTTCTTTGCTAAAGTCTTCTAGGGAAATAATATGTTTTTTCGTCCAGGGGGTTGTATTCGTCATATTTTGGGTTTTTGTTAATGTTGTGGGTGGGGAATTGGGGTACTTCAATTATCCATTCTCAATTATCAATTATCAATTGTTTTAACTGTTAATTTGTTTCTCGATAACTATTTGATTACCATAAAAAATAACCGAGGCTTCCGTTTTACACCATCTCAACATCCAATCAGGTTGTAAACCAAAGATAATAATTAAAGCGGCAAGGGCGATCGCAGGTATTCGCTCAGACCACATTACACGGGGCAAACTAGCCAGTTCGGTAGTTAAACGACCAAAAAAGACTCGATTAACCATTAAGAGGAAGTAAACCGCCGTTAAACCCGTTCCAACTAAACATAACAGGGTAGGTATGGGGAAAATGGGAAAACTACCACGGAATACCAAAAATTCAGCGATAAAGCCCACCATCCCGGGAATCCCAGAACTTGCCATCACCCCCAAAATCATCAAGCTACCCGTCACAGGTAATCCCCTTTCAGGATTTAACAAACCACTGAGGTAGTTTACATCACGGCTACCCGTTTTTTTGTACACAATACCCACCAAGATAAATAACATGGCGGAAATTAAACCATGGCTTACCATCTGTAAAATACAAGCCTCCAAACTTAGGCGGGTAGTGGCAGCCGCCCCCAGTAAAATATATGCCATATGGGCGATAGATGAATAAGCAACCACCTTTTTCATGTCCTTCTGGGCGATCGCACAGGATGCCCCATAAAGGGCGCTAATAGCCGCCAAAAAAGCCAAATAAGGAGCCAAAACCAACCAACCATCGAGGAATAAACCAACCCCAAACCTCAATAAACCGTAAGTTCCTAATTTTAATAAAACTCCAGCCAATAAAACCGATACGGGGGTACTAGCCTCCACATGGGCATCAGGTAACCAAGTATGGAAAGGAAAAATAGGAATTTTAATAAATAAACCAATCAACAAAGGAATTAACAATAATACCTGACTAGCCACAGGAATAGAATGGGATTTGAGAGGCTCAAACGCAAAAGTCGATTCTCCGCTCAACCATACTAAACCGAGGAAAGACACCAAGACAAGGAAGCCAGATAACACAGTATAAAGTAAAAACTTCATCGCTGCATAACCCTTTCTCACTCCTCCCCAAATAGCTATGAGAAAATATAAAGGAGCAACTTCCACCTCATAAAAAAGGAAAAATAGCAGTAAATTTTGAGCTAAAAATGCCCCCATCACCCCCGCACTAAGTAGTAAAACCAATGAAAAATAAAGTCGAGGTCGAGGTAAATCTTTAGGTGTAATATAAATAGCCGTTAAAGTCAAAAAACTATTTAGACAAATGAGAGGAAAAGATAGACCATCTAACCCCAAATCATAACTTAACCCTAACCAACCAAGCCACTGATAAGTCTCCGTAAACTGTAAGTTAAAAGTATTAGTATCAAATTTTAAAGCAATTAATAAATTAATAAAAACAGTAATAATTGCAAAAACTAAAGCAATACTACGAGCAATATTAGGATTTTTATTTTTGGGTAAAAAGCCCACTATTAAACCACCTAATACTGGAATCCAAATTAATAAACTCAGCATTTTTTAATAAAAGTAAATAATCATAAAGTTTTTCTTAAATCTAACAAGGGGCTTAAGCCCCTTGCCCAAACCCAAGACATCTTGCCCAAAACCAAAACACCTTGCCCCATAAAGTAGTGAGCATTGCCCACCAACTAAAAATTCCAATAGCCAAGAATGTTGGCCCACTGACCACTCAAAATTGACCACATTAAAATACTTACCCCAATTAAAATAGTAAGAACATAAAACTGAGATTGTCCAGAAGTATTGTACTTTAAAGCATTACCACTAAATATAGTGAACAAACTAACTAAATTTACCGCCCCATCTACCACATAACGATCAAACCATGTCGTTAGACGAGATAAACCCGTAACAAAAGCCACCACCGTATATTCATAAATTTTGTCCAAATAAAAGTCGTAAGCCAGTAAATCTTGAGCAAAACGTACAAACTTATTTAAAGGACGATCCCATAATCTATGTAATGGTAAAGCAAATCCTGCCACAACTCCAACCACCCCAGCAATAACTAACGTCGGTACCGCAAAAGTTAACACCTGAGCATCATTGCTCGTTAAAGGGGATGCAGGGTTTAACCAAAGGGAGTATTTTATAGGAATTAAAGGGGTAAGTAAGGCAATAATAGTTAAACTTACCATAGGTAAAGCCATAGACCAGATAACCTCTGGCGCTCTTTTGGTTTTGGGTTGGGGTTTTCCGAGGAAAACAAGGCGAAATACACGGGTAAAATTCAGGGCATTGATAAAATTCACCCCTAATAAAATTCCTAATAACCACCAAGACACCTCAAATGTTCCATTAAACCAACGGGAGAGAGTAAAAAACATTCCCAACGGTAATAACGCCACAATTCCTGCACTACCAGTCATAAAGGCGATGGTTGTTGCGGGCATTTTTGACCATAATCCCCCTAACTCAGTAATATTTTGAGCCGTGGTGGTAAGAATAACCGAAGCCGCACTCATAAATAACAAAGCCTTGGCAATACCATGGGTTAACACAATCAAAAAAGCAATATCCACATGACCTAAACCCACCGCAATAAATGCTAAACCGAGATAGGCACTGGTAGAATGGGATAAGGTCCTTTTTAAATCCACCTGTGCCAAGGCAATCAGAGAGCCACCAATGGCAGTAATAGAACCAATAATAATCAAAGCATTGGCTGATACAGGAGAAAGGGTAAACACAGGCTCTAGCTTAATCAGTACATAAGCCCCCGCCGAAACCACCACGGAATTTCGCAGAATACTAGCGGGGCTAGGCCCTTCCATACCTTCATCTAACCATAGATTTAGAGGAAACTGAGCGCACTTACCCGTGGGGCCTGCAATTAGAGATAAACCTAACAAAGCGGCGGTAAAATCAGATAAAGGATGATCTGCTGCCCAAGTAGTTAACTCAGAAAAGGTCAAACCAGCCCCATAACTAGAAAGGGCGACTAAACCCATTAATAGGATAATATCCCCCACTCTTTTAGTCAAAAAAGCATCCCTCGCAGCGGTGACAACTAGGGGTTGTGCATACCAAAAACCTACTAACAAATAAGTAGATAAAGTTAGCAACTCTAATAAACCATAACTGAGGAGTAAAGAATCACTGAGGGCAATACCACCAATGGCGGCTTCAAAGAAGCTCATGATGCCAAAAAATCTGGCTAAAGACCAATCTTTTTCCATGTAGCCAATGGCAAACACCTGGGCTAATAGGGTCATTAAAGTTACTAAACTTAAAGCCGTCATGCTAATCTGAGAAACTTCCACCGCAAAGGATAGTTCTAAATCAGCAATGGTAAACCAAGGAAAATTTAGATTAAAAGAGTCATGTTTAAATACATAGTTAAAGGCAACACTACCATGAAGGAATGATAGTAAAGTCATAAAAATGTTGATATAAGCAGCGGGGCGCTGACCTGTGCGACGCAGAAAACCTAAAGCCCAAGGAAGGGTAAATAAAGCCCCTAATAAACTATAAAAAGGTACTAACCATACATATCTAACGAGAAACTCTGTCATCACTTTGAATTTTTTAAAATCTGCAAAGCCTAAATCAAAAATTACCTAGCTATTTAACAATAAGGATATTATTGCCAAATTGTAGGAAGATTCAACATAAAAATATTTTCTTAAATTGCTATCGACTGTACCATATTTTCGACTTCTCCCCGAAATCCTCCTCCTAATCTACTATCTTGTAGTCGGTATCTTTTTTATTAGGCTCAATTGCTGTTAACTAATACTCATAAACAATTCCCTGACTTTAACCATCAAAAACTCTATTTTTGTAACAAGTTGTAACAAAATACTACGGATTACCGTAAAGATTCTCAAAAATATAGGCAAAAGAACCTATTTTCGTGGTACAAACAATAAAGAGCGTATCTTAAGCTCTGTAATAATTCTTAATATATTCCGTTTAAATTCACCTACATAGGAGAAAAAACATTAATGTTCACAAACGTAAAATCCGCCATCAGACATATAGCACCAGAAAACCTAGGAGATCGTGCTTTAATGAAGGTGGTTTATGTTGTTTTAGAACCTCAGTATCAGAGTTCTATTTCTGCGGCCATCAAATCGATTAACGCTCATAATCCTAATCTTGCCATTGAAATTAGTGGTTATCTAATCGAAGAATTGAGAAGCCCTGAAAACTATGAAGAGTTCAAAAAAGATGTAGCAGAAGCAAACATTTTCATTGCATCTCTAATCTTTATCGAGGAATTAGCTCAAAAAGTGGTGGAAGCTGTGACTCCCCACCGTGATACTTTAGATGCGGCGGTGGTTTTTCCCTCCATGCCTGAGGTAATGCGCCTAAACAAAATGGGTAGCTTTAGTATGGCACAACTCGGACAGAGTAAGAGTGTCATCGGCGACTTCATGAAAAAGCGTAAACAGAAAAATGGTGCTGGTTTTGAAGATGCCATGCTCAAACTTTTACGCACCCTTCCTACGGTATTAAAATATCTACCAGTGGAAAAAGCCCAAGATGCTCGTAACTTTATGTTAAGTTTCCAGTATTGGTTAGGGGGTTCTGCGGACAACTTAGAAAACTTTTTCTTGATGTTGGCTGATAAATATGTTTTCACGGGGGAAAAGTCTCTACTCAATCGCAATGCAGAATATGCAGAGCCTATTGTTTACCCTGATATGGGTATTTGGCACCCCCTTGCCCCTAAAATGTTTGAGGATATTAAGGGTTATCTCAACTGGTATAACAGCCGTGATGATATTAGCGATGACCTAAAAGATCCCCTTGCTCCTACCATTGGGTTAGTATTACAACGTACTCACTTGGTGACGGGGGATGATGCCCATTATGTGGCGATGTTACAGGAGTTTGAATATCGTGGTGCAAGGGTAATTCCTGTTTTTGCAGGTGGTTTAGATTTTTCTAAGCCTGTGAATGAATATTTCTGGGATAAGCCCGTGCAAGGGGTTGAGCCTTTACCCATCGTTGATGCGGTGGTCTCTTTGACTGGTTTTGCCCTTGTAGGAGGTCCTGCGAGACAGGATCACCCCAAAGCGGTGGATTCCTTAAAGCGTCTCAATCGTCCTTATATGGTGGCTTTACCTTTGGTATTCCAAACCACTGAGGAATGGGAAGAAAGTGATCTTGGTTTACACCCTATCCAAGTAGCTCTGCAAATTGCGATTCCTGAGTTGGATGGTGCCATTGAGCCTATTATTCTTTCTGGTAGAGATGGTAATACTGGACGTTCTATCACTTTACAGGATCGGGTAGAGGCGATCGCCTCCAGGGCCTTAAAATGGACAAACCTACGCAAAAAACCCAAATTAGAGAAAAAACTTGCCATTACCGTCTTCAGTTTCCCCCCCGATAAAGGAAACGTCGGTACAGCGGCTTATTTAGACGTATTCGGCTCTATCCATGAAGTCTTGAAGGGAATGCAACACAACGGCTACGACATCCAAGACGTACCCGAAACCCCCAAAGAACTAATGGAAATGGTCATCCATGACGCTCAGGCACAATACTCTAGCCCTGAATTAAACGTGGCTTACCGCATGAGTGTGGAAGAATATGAGCGTTTAACCCCTTACTCCCAAAAACTAGAAGAAAACTGGGGACCACCCCCCGGACATCTCAACAGTGATGGACAAAACCTCTTAATCTACGGTAAACACTTCGGTAACGTCTTTATTGGGGTTCAACCTACCTTCGGTTATGAAGGAGATCCCATGAGATTGTTATTTTCTCGCTCGGCTTCCCCTCACCATGGTTTTGCAGCTTACTACACCTACCTTGAAAAAGTTTGGGGCGTTGATGCGGTACTCCATTTCGGAACCCATGGCTCCCTCGAATTTATGCCTGGTAAACAGATGGGGATGTCTGGAGATTGTTACCCCGATAGTCTCATCGGTAATATTCCTAACATCTATTACTACGCTGCCAACAACCCCAGTGAGGCAACCATCGCCAAACGTCGTAGTTATGCCAATACCATTTCTTACCTTACCCCCCCCGCTGAAAATGCTGGACTCTACAAAGGTTTGGAAGAATTGAGTGAGTTAATCGGTTCTTACCAAGGGTTAAAAGAAGGTGGTCGTGCGGTGCAAATCGTTAATACCATCGTTGATCAAGCCCGTATCTGTAACCTTGATAAAGATATTCCTGAAATTGCTACGCCCGAAGGGCAAGAGCCTCAATTATTTGACTCTAGCATCCTCACCGAAGAGCAAAGGGATACTATCGTTGGGGCGGTATATCGTAAGTTGATGGAAATCGAATCTCGTCTTTTACCCTGTGGGTTACACGTCATCGGTAAACCTCCTACCGCTGAAGAGGCGATCGCAACTTTAGTCAACATTGGTAGCTTAGATCGTGAAGACGACGGAATCTGGAGCTTACCCACCATCATCGCCAGAAGTATCGGGCGTAATATGGAAGAAATTTATCGTAACGCCGATAGAGGGGTACTCGCCGATGTAGAACTATTACAACACATCACCGAAGCCACCAGAGCCGCCGTCAGAGCCTTAGTAGAAGAACAAATTAACGCCGAAGGAAGAGTCTCCCTTGTTTCCAAGTTAAACTTCTTCAACATGGGTAAAAAAGAACCTTGGGTTGCCAAACTCCATGAATTTGGTTATACCAACGTGGATGAAAAAGCCATCAAACCCCTATTTGAATTCCTCGAATTTTGCCTTGAGCAAGTTTGTGCCGATAACGAATTAGGCGGTTTACTCAAAGCCCTTGAGGGGGAATATGTACTACCCGGCCCTGGGGGAGATCCCATCCGTAATCCCAATGTATTACCCACAGGGAAAAACATTCACGCCCTAGACCCTCAAAAAATCCCCACCCTAGCCGCCGTACAATCAGCTAAAATCGTGGTGGACAGACTCCTAGAGCGTCAAAAGATCGACAACGGTGGAAAGTACCCAGAAACCATCGCCTGTGTATTATGGGGAACCGACAACATCAAAACCTACGGTGAATCCCTCGCTCAAATCATGTGGATGATTGGAGTAAAACCTGTACCTGATGCTTTAGGAAGGGTTAACAAACTCGAATTAATTCCCCTAGAAGAATTAGGCAGACCCCGCATTGACGTAGTGGTAAACTGTTCTGGAGTATTCCGTGACCTATTCATCAACCAAATGAACTTATTAGATCAAGCGGTGAAAAAAGCAGCGGAAGCCGATGAACCCATCGAGATGAACTTTGTGCGCAAACACGCCTTAGATCAAGCAGAAGAAATGGGTATTAACCTCCGTCAGGCGGCCACCCGTGTATTCTCTAACGCCTCTGGTTCCTATTCTTCTAACGTTAACTTAGCGGTAGAAAATAGTAGCTGGGAAGAAGAGCAAGAATTGCGGGATATGTACTTAAACCGTAAATCCTTCGCTTTCAACTCCGACAATCCGGGGGTAATGGATGAAGGCAGAGACATTTTTGAGAAATCCTTGAAAACTGCTGATGCCACCTTCCAAAACTTAGACTCCTCCGAGATTAGCTTAACCGATGTATCCCACTACTTCGACTCTGATCCTACCAAGGTAGTAGCATCCTTGCGCGATGATGGTAAAAAACCCTCTGCATACATCGCAGACACCACCACCGCTAACGCTCAAGTGCGTACCCTCTCGGAAACTGTGCGCCTAGATGCCCGTACCAAATTATTAAATCCCAAATGGTATGAAGGTATGTTATCCCACGGTTATGAAGGGGTAAGGGAATTATCCAAACGCCTTGTAAATACCATGGGTTGGAGTGCCACCGCCGACGCTGTGGATAACTGGGTATATGAGGACACTAACACTACCTTTATCCAAGATGAAGAAATGTGTAAACGGTTGATGGATTTGAACCCCAATTCTTTCCGTCGTATGGTTAGCACTTTATTGGAAGTTAACGGCCGTGGTTATTGGGAAACTTCTGATGAGAATATTGAGAAGTTACAACAACTTTACCAAGAAGCGGAAGATCGCATCGAAGGTATTGAGTAATAATTACACCGATATTCGATTTTTTGTGAATATTAAATAATTTTAGTAGGGATGTTCTATAGTCGAACGTCCCTATATTTTTTTATCTTAATCTCTGAGAAGATTCATGCTTTTAGAGTTAAGATAATTAAATTTTAAAAATAATGAAGCATTCAAAATATTGCCACTATCATTTAAAGCTATTTATTTTGAGAAATGTTGAAATAAAATAATTTTCAGATCAAAGATATAGTTATATAATATAAGTCTGCAATTTCGACAATAAAATTTAATGAGCCAACAAGAAGAAACAGGTTGTATTATTCCTTTAATTGCCATTGTCATAGTCTGTTTTATCGTTATCGTCTATTGGCAACTTATATTAACAACAATTATATTAGGAATTTTATTTTATATTCTTTTCCGTTATTGTTTTATCTCTTTCTTTTTATCTCCTAAATTAGAAAAAATTAAGAAAAGTAATGTAATCTTAATTTCTGAAAAAGTTAGTTATTTTATTCCCTTAAATGTTTTTGATGACTCAAGTCATGTAAATAAAGGCTTTTTCAGTCATTTTCCTATCATTAAAAATAACGATATAACTATAAAAATAAACAACATAGTATATAAATTGATTCATTCAATGCAATGGAAAGTAGAATATTTGCTACCAGAAATTCAAGAAAATGATTTAGTCTTCAATTCTTTTCAATGTAATTTAAATGAAGTACATTTTATAAATACAAAACACCAATTAAAAGATTTAGATTATCAAAGTATGATACAAGTTTCTGAGCCTATTAAAATACTAAAACTTAAGATTGAACCTCAAATAAATGAATTTTATAAACAACTTAATGAATTAGATAAACTTGAAAAACTAGCTTTAAGCTCTGAAGTGTTTGCGGGGAGAGTAGAATGGTTTAAAAGAGCAAAAATACAAATTCAAAATTTAATTGATGAAACAAAAAAAATTGAGAACCAATCCCTAAAATTTATTAGAGAAACTCTCATTGGACAAAAGCTAGCACAATTTGATCCTGAAAATTTACCAGATATAAATAATTGGAATTTAGCTGTTGGGAATCACTTCAATGATATTAAAGATAAATATCAAACCTTAAAAGTGGAAATCAATACTTATGATTCTTTGAAGAATTAACTATGATATTTAAAATTCCACTCAACCAACCAACGATCGCACTTTAAGCACATTGATATAAAAAGGGGCGATCGCACTTATAACAAAACAGAAAAAGTGAGCGAGACATTTACTAAAATTGTAAAATTGATTAAAGGAAAAGAAGTCAAAATATCGGCTCATGGCTATGATGAATTGGCAAATGATAATATTTTTATTAGAGACATTCTCACGAGTATAGACCAAGCTCAGATTATTGAAGATTATCCCGACTACGGAAAAGGAGCTTGTGTATTGCTATTACAACAAGATATTCATGATCAACCAATTCATACAGTATGGGGAATACCAAAAAATGCTGATTCTCCTGCCGTTTTAATCACTGCCTATCGTCCAAGTTTAGATCGTTGGGGAAAAGACTACAAAACTCGAAAATAAAAACTATGAATAATACAAAAACCCAAACTAAAATTATCCGTCAAGGGGAATATATCGCCGAAATTGATGTCACTCTTACTTATACTGACGAAGATTGGTCTCCTTATTTATCTCTTGAAGAGGCAGAAAAACTAGATAATTTACGCTTTGCCTTACAAAATAATGATCTGAAAACGGCGACTCAACTTGCTCATATTTATCGACTAACTCCTGTTATTTTAACGGCGTAATTAAAGCGGAATAACAATTTGATTTTTTTTTGATAATGTAACTTCTAACATATTTTTAAATTATAATCAGTATTGCATTTATACATTAAATCTCATTTTAACATTAACTTTTTTCTATTTTTTCCTATTATTAATAACCTTCAAAACGTTAGAGAAGACCGATCGCACCATAAAATGTTAAACTTTTATTCCTAATTCATAATTTATCTGTGGAAAAACCTTATCAAAAAATACCAATTAAAGAATGTGGAGAAGAATTAATACCCATTCCTGAAAATATATTCACCGTAGAAAATCCCCCACCCTATCAAAAGTTAGGCGCTGATTATGGGGGGAAATCTCCTTTTTATCTTCGTAAAAGTGTTGTGGATGCTTTAATAGTTGCCCAACAAAAATTACAGGAATTAAAACCCCAATGGCGACTCAAAATTTTTGATGGTTATCGCCCTATTGCGGTACAGCAGTTTATGGTGGACTACACTTTTAGGCAAGTATGTCAGATGAAGGGTTTGAATAAAAGTCAGTTAAACCCTACCCAAGAAAAAGAGGTATATGAGGAAGTTTATAAAATTTGGGCGATTCCTAGTCATAATCCCCTTACCCCCCCTCCCCACAGCACAGGGGCAGCGGTAGATTTAACCTTGTTGGATGAACAGGGAATAGAGGTTGATATGGGAGGAGAAATTGATGAATTGTCAGTGCGATCGCACCCTAATTATTATCAAAATACTCCCAACCCCTTAGAAAAAAAGTATCATCACCATCGAACTATACTCCTCCAAGCCATGGAAGCTGGGGGTTTTGTCCGTCATCAAGGGGAATGGTGGCATTTTTCCCTCGGCGATCAAATGTGGGTATGGTTAGAAAATTCCATAAGTCCCACTTCCCAAGCAGATGCCTTTGGGGTTGCCCGTCAATCTACCGTTGGTTATGCCAAGTATGGTGGAGTGCTGATGAAGTAATCCATTAGAAACTATCAAAACTTACAACTTCAGAAAAATCTAATTGTCCAGAACGAGGATTAGCCCCTTCGATGGCTTTTCCGACTACAATCATAAAAGAAAGAATATAATCTTCAGGTAAATTAATAATTTCTGCCACTTTATGGGGGTCAAAACCAATCATCGGGCAAGTATCGTAACCCATGGCTTTGGCGGCTAACATAATATTTTGTCCTGCCATACCAGAAGAGCGCATCACCTCATCCCGTTGTAACTGGGGTTTATCATTATAAAAACCACCAATCATAGGCACAATCTGCTCTTGTACTTTTTCGGGGGTATTACGCCAATATCTTTGGGGATCTTTTTCCGATGCTTTTAAATCTCCACAAATCACAACTACAATGGAAGCGTCACTCACTTGAGCTTGATTGAAAGAAACCGCTTTTAATTTATCTTTGATTTCTTGATCTTTAACCACTACAAAACGCCAATTTTGCATATTAAAGGAAGTAGGGGAAAGTAAAGCCTGTTCCATCAAAGTATTAATTTCTGAGTCCGTCATTTTATGATTAGGATCATACTTTTTAATTGATCTTCTTTCTCTAATAGCGGTTAAAGTATCCATAATGTAATTGTTTCCTTAATAATTTACAACTTAACATTACTTAATATAACAAATATAGATAATCCTCGATAAGTCTTGATTGATTTGAGAAGGTATGTTCAAATTTTGTTTGTTGGGAGTTTATTATTAATAATCAATTATCAATTATCAATTATTTATCATGGGTTGGTTAACTAAAACTTCTTTTACTGTGGCTTTTTTGTTTTTACCTGAAATCGTTGCTCCCGTCGTTACAAATAATTTATGTAGTTTAATGGCGATCGCCAATCAGGCTAGTAATTTCGGCAATCGTGGGAATAATGGTGTAACGGGCGCCGATGGAAATAATGGTAGAAACAGTGAAAGCATGACTATCTTTGCCGATGGCTCTCCCCTAAACCTAAACCTAGCAGGGCAAAACGGCACTAGGGGGGAAAATGGTACTAATGGCACAAGGGCATTATGTGAAAGCCAACCTCAGAATCCTCGACAAAATTTACAAGGTGCTACGGGGGGCAGTGGCGGTGACGGTGGCAATGGTGGTGATGGGGGTAATGGTGGTAATTTAACTATTTATGCCACTAATCGAGAAGATTTGAGACAAATTGCGGTCAATGCTTCCTCTGGGCAAGGGGGAGATGGGGGCGATGGGGGCAGAGGGGGTGATGGCTGCCAGTGTACTCAGTCATTCTGGACGGTGGAAACCTGTACGGGGCGCCCCGGCACTCCTGATTATAGTTGTGGTACTCAAGAGTTTCGTTGTATTAATGGCGATACGGGACAAAATGGGCGCTCTGGTAGGGCTGGAAGGACGGGAAATATGGGTAGTCTCACTTTAATTAATAGTAGTACCCCTTTACCCCCAGATCGTCTCACTGCCTCTGTAACCATGGCAGAGTTGAAGGACAGGGGTTTTAGTTTATCAAAAAATATTTGGGAAAATCGCACAGGGGCAACAAATTTATTTGCTTCGGGTTCTATTATTGCGGATCAATATTTAGAGTTGGTGGAAAGGGTAGAAAATTCCGTGGTCATGATTTGGAATGCTCCCCAACCTTTTGAGTCTATGGGCGATCGCACCGTAACCCTAAACCTACAAGACGATCGCACCGTGGATCTAACATTTCCCGATGATGTATGGTTACAGACCAACATAGTACCAAAAAATCAAGTAACCGAGGTATTTGTTTTTAACGCCATTCCCCTAAGTCAAACCACCCGATTAACCAGTGAAGGAATATCAGGATTAGGTTTAGGATTGCAAATGGAAATAGTCGATCAAGCCCAAATTTCCGATGTCATCAATACTCGTTTCAGGGTTCGATATAGCACCTCCTCCCCATCCTCCCGTAACATCAACCAAAGACAAAGGGGCGACTTTACCCTACGCTATGAAGGAGAAATCCCCCCACAACTGGTAAACTATCAGAATAACCGATTTACCCTTAATATTGGGGAATTAGATATTGATCCTCGCCATTTACAAGCAGACACCCCCATTCAAATCGAATTAGAGATTATTCGCACCCTAGACAACAATCAATCAACCCAAACCATCACCGAAAGAAGAACACTCGGTCCATTCCGCTAAATCTTCAGGGGTATTGCAATTAAACAAAACCCTCTTATCTTTGACCATAAGGGGGCTTACTTTTTCCTTGGCTAGCCATGGCTGAAAAGATTTATTTCCCTGCCCCAAAGACTCTCGTAAAGAAGCAAGACAACTACGACGATAAAAACCGCATAAACAATCCCACCCTTTACCATGGGGAGGCAACAAAGCCGTAATCTCTGGTGATAGGGAAGGTAGCAACCCTAACCATGACTTAATCTCTTGGCTATGGAGATAAATTAAATCGCAGGGTAACAGTAATACCCATTCAGTGTTGATAAAGGATAGTCCATGGGCAAAAGCCACCAAAGGGCCTTGGTAAGGATGAGGTTCGATGATTAACGGAGCATCCTTGGGTAAAATGGGCTGGTATTGATGTTGTGACGAGGTGATTATAAATACTTGTTCACTCAATTCTCTGGCAATGTGATATGTCTTGGTAAGCAGATATTGCCCATCTATCTTTAATAATGCTTTGTCTTTTCCCATACGAGAGCTTTTACCCCCTGCCAAAATCAAGACTGATACCATGATGATTTAGTTTTCTATTTTAACAAAAATGTCAAAAAAAATTCCCCATCCCTCTATAGGGTAGGGATGAATTTTTGACCAAAAAAGAAAGACATTGCGTAGCAATTCCTTATTCTCTACCGCCTTTTTGCTCTTCTATATAAGTCTTGATGGTGTCTAAAGAAGCACCGACCCAGGAAACGATACACTTAGAGTCATGCCACAATTTTGCCGACTTACCCCAGTAAAAACGACTAATTTCACTGGGGTATTTTTGTCGAAGGACTCTGCTACTAGCTGATTTGAGAGAGCCAATGAGGTTGGAAATATTATTATCAGGGTGTAAGTCTATCAACAAATGAAGATGATCTGGTTCTCCGTTGCATTCTAGCAACCTCGACTGATTTGTTCCCAACACCCTTTGGAATACTACTTGGCAATCTTCTATCATTTGTGCTGTCAATACTTGACGGCGATATTTAGTAACAAAAACGATGTGCAAGTGAATAGAAAAGACCGAATGCGCCCCACTTCTTAGTTTTGTTTTCATCCTTGGCAATTTTATTTATTTATGATATTATTATAACCACTGGTCAAATAAATAAGAAAGACTTTTAGTATATGGCAACTAGGAGATATACTTTTCGACTCTACCCCAACAAAGCTCAGGAGGTGAAGCTATTAGAAGCTAGAAGGCTTCATGCTTATCTTTACAATGCCTGTATAGCTGACAGAAAGTATCAGTATAGTGTCAACAAAAAGTCGGTTAGTTATTTTGAACAGCAAAATTGCCTACCACAATTCAAAGATTGTTGGATAGAGTACAAGAGTTTGCACTCTCAGAGTCTTCAGGCAACGGTAAAACGGGTGGACTTGGCTTATAATTCCTTTTTATTGGGGATTAGAAAAAGACCTAGGTTCAAATCAATCCGAGATTATAGTGGTTGGACTTATCCCGCTAAGAGTGGCTGGAAAGCAAATACTAATGGCAAACATGGAAGTCTTACTTTGAACGACCTCAAGGTCATCTTAAGAATGAGAGGTCAAGCTAAAGTGTGGGGAGTTCCCACAACCCTGACTATAGTGTACCGCCCTTATTTGCAACAATGGTTTGCTTCTATTACTGTCAATGTTCCTGATGTTCAACCTAAGTACGGATCTGAGTCAGAGTTGGAATATAAAGAGGTGGTTGCGTGGGATGTAGGCTGTCTTTCTGCTCTCACCCTTTATGATGGTAAAGACTTCAGGGAAGTAGAAAACCCTAGGTTTACCCAAAGAACGGAGCAACAAATCAAGAAAGAGTCCAAGAAACTACGCCGAAAGCGCTCTCCCAACCACAAGAAAAAAGTAAAAGGCTCTAACCGTTGGAGGGAGCAACGGAAAAAGATTTCCCAACTTCAAAGAAAGTGTGCTAATCAACGTAAGGATTGGCAACACCAAGTCACGTCAGAGATTGCTAGTCGTTATGACCTCGGCGTGACCGAAAAATTGAACGTAAAAGGGATGACCCGTAAAGCTAAGATCAGTAAAGGTCGTAAGCAAAAAGCAGGACTAAACAAGTCTATTCTTTCTGTAGGTTTTGGTGAACTCAATAATATGCTCACCTACAAGATAGAAGAAAAGGGCGGTATAGTCCTGCAATTAAATACGAAAAAAATAAAACCATCTCAGCGTTGTCCTCAGTGTGGCACAGTCCATAAAGAATGGGCGGTACTCTCAAATCGTTATCACGTTTGTGAATGTGGGTTTGAGTCTGGCAGGGATGAAAGTGCTGCGATGGTTATGTATAACGTTGCTGTTGGTAAGCAACTGGGGTTGGGAATCCGCCTCACAGACGCTGATGTTGCTAGCTCTGTCTCTAAGACCCGTAAGCATACGGGATCTATGAGAAAACTAGGACAGATGAAGCGTCAAAGCTCTATTCCTAATAAGGGTGAGGTTTTAGAAACCCCACCCTCAACAAAGTAGGGTGGGGTAGTTCATTCAAAATATGGTTAGTAGAATTAGAGTTGACCAAAGTAAAGCCTCTTTTGTCCAGAGTTTAATTTTTAACAACGATAACCCAGAGGGGATATTTGAAACCTATGCAGATATTATGGCATTTGCTGCCTCCGTGGGTAAAAAATATGATTGTCGTTTACCCCTAGAACATATTGCCCAAGAGCCTTCCCCCATCAGTTTCGATGTGTTTATCTCCCGTGGTTATGATTTACTCATTAATGTTTTGGCTATTACCACGATGGGTAATTTAGATGTGTTTGCGGAGGATGAAAATGGGGAGGATAAGATAACTATTTTTGAACAATATGCCAATGGTGGTTTATCCTATTTACAGGAACAGTTAACAGGGGCGATCGATTATCAAGAAAGGCTTTTGCTATTGCTCAATCAAGAAAGAAATCATCGAGGTACTGGTCAAGAGTTTGATTTGAGTCGCTTTTTGTAGTACGACATACTTTCATTATCTTTTTTTCTTTTTGCTTGGTAGTAAAGGGGCGGTTAAATTTTCATATAAATTAAACAAAAATTCGATACGGTTTAACTCACTATTAAAAACTTGTTTTGTGTAACATAAATCTACTGCTTTGTCAAGATTTTGATGGGCTTTTAATAAGTCTGGGGGCATGGTAAGGGGATCATATAAATCTGCTAAACTACACCCTTTTTCTTTGACAGAAACATCGGAATTATCTAAGTTTGACTCTGGGGAAGGGTTCATATATTTATCCCTTATGTCCAAAACATTTTGGGCTAATTTAGCCACTTTTTCTCTCTGTTTTGCTGTCACGTTTTCAGGAAAGGGATAGTTGTTATAAACAATGGTATTTGAGTAACGATAATCGCTTTTTAATCTACCACACACATATTTAACCCATGTCATGTGCATCCGTGAGGTTAAAATTCCGAATAAAAATAAATCAGCATCAGGAATGATTAAACAAAGATTGCTTGTAATAATTTCTTTAGAAATAAAGCCAATAGGAATATATTTCCTATTTTCTGATGATACACTCGGAATAATAATATAATCGGTTTCTTTATGAGAAATAAATGCAAATCTTGTAGGTGTTAAAGCTAATTCTCTTGTTTCTTTTCTTTTACTATTTAATCTAAATTGCTTAACTTTTTCTACCCTATCATAAATTTTCTTATTCTTTTTTAATTCATTAGGAGTTATATTTTCTAACCATAAACACCATCGATTAACATTATTAATAAATTCATAACTTCCTATATATTTACGAATAAATTTATAACTATTAGCTTCTAATAAAAACTGATTTAATTCCTCTTGTGTTTCGATAATAAAATTTCCGCCATCAATAGGTTGATTTCCAAATTTAATAGTAGGTACATTAGCAGTAGACTTACTTCTTCTCAAAACAACTAAATCATTTCCTTCCACTAAATAAGGATTAATATTTTTAACTACTTTTTCTGTAGCTTCTGCCCTGATGTCCAGATAATCAAAAAGCCTTTTTTGGGGAGTATCAAAATTAGCAAAACCGATAACAACACAATAAACCGCAGCATTTCCCTTGGCTTCATTACTCCATTTAAAGGTGCGGTGGGCAAAATGAATTTTGATGTTATATTCATTAAACAAAACATTCCATAAGATGCCCACTTGTTCACCCTGAGAAATAGAATTGGTACTTACAAAAGCACAACGAATCTGCGTATTTTGTATCAACTGGGATGCCTTGAGATACCATGCACACACATAATCTAAAACCCCAGCTCCCTTTATCCTCCCAAAGATAAAATTCATATCCGCTTTTTGTTCGGAATTTTGTAGATGCTTACCGACAAAGGGGGGATTACCGAGAATAAAATTTAAATGTTCTTTATCAATAATGGTTTCCCAGTCAATTTGTAGCGCATTACCATGGGTAATTTTAGCAGACTTTTTGAGGGGTAAACGAACAAAATATTGTCCAAACTCATGGCTAACTTTAACATTCATTTGATGATCAATTAACCACATTGCTACTTCGGCAACCCTAACCGCAAATTCATCGTATTCGATGCCATAAAATTGATCTACATCTACTTTGATAATATTACTAACATCTAATTCTAATTGTCCTTTTTTATTTAATTCCTTCAGGACTAAAATTTCTAATTCCCTTAATTCTCGATAACTAACAATCAAAAAATTACCACAACCACAGGCAGGATCTAAAAATGTAAGATTAGCTAGTTTTTCTTGAAATTGTTTAAGTTTATTTTGGTTGTTTTTTACCTTGTCAAATTCATCATATAAATCATCTAAAAATAAAGGTTTGATAACTTTTTGAATATTTTTCTCTGAGGTATAATGCGCCCCTAAATTCCTTCTTTGATTTGGATTCATCACCGCCTGAAACATCGAACCAAAAATGGCGGGGGAAATTTTACCCCAATCCAAGGCACAGGCTTGGAATAACATTTCTCGCATTTCACTATCAAAGGAGGCAGGGGGTAATACTTCCTCGAATAGTTTGCCGTTGATGTAGGGAAATTGGGCTAAGTTTTCATCTAGGTTAGTTAATCTTTTGGCTTCTGGTTGATTCAACACATAGAAAATAGAGCCGATGTGCATGGCTAAATCGCTACCATCTTCTTTGGTATGTAAATCGATATAGTCTCGGAAAATGCCTTTGTTAAAGATGCCCGTATCATCAGCAAATAAACAAAACAATAAACGTACTAAATATACTTCTAGTTCATGTCCTTTATAACCTATATTTAAAAGGCGATCGTGTAATTTTCCCATCAATTGTGCTGCTTGAATGTTGACAGGATCACTTTCTTTATATTCCCTTTTTTTATACCCTGCTATGAAGTCGAATAAGTGAACGTTATTAACAAATTCCTGTAGTTCAAATTCGCAATTTTTATTGGTTTCTAAATCATATAATTTAAACCTAGCAAAGTCGGAAACTAGAATATATTTAGGTAGTTCATGATCTTTTAATCCGGGGAAATAGTCAATGGCTTGTTGATAGGCTTTTTCTAAATCTTTGCCCTTAGATTTATGCTCAACTAAAATCACTCCTTTCCATAACAAGTCAATGAAACCTTGTTTTTTATTTAACTTTTTAACGGATTGTTCAAAGGTGGCTACCCTCCTTCGGGAGACTCCAAAAACATTGAAAAAACCATCCCAAAATGATTTTGCTTCCGCATTTTCTGAGGTTTCATTTTCCCATTCTCTACTAAAGTTTAAGGCTCTATTTTTGATTTCATTCCAACTTAAGGGCATCTGATTTCTTTGCTTCAAGGTAAAGGGCATTGGGCAATATATAACCACAATAAACTAAAAAGTCCAAGGGCGATCGCATCGGTGTAACCCCCACTTAAAACCTAACCTCAGATAATCTGTTGCAAATGGAGGATTTGAGATTTTCAGGGGAGCTAAATTCAGTTATCCTCAAATTTGATACCATGGAAAAAGATTTAACAAAAGTTAACACAATCAATTTTCATCATTATGACTACTAAAGTAAAAAAAACCGATGCCGAGTGGAAAGAAATTCTCACCCCCGAACAATTTGAAGTAACCAGAAAACACGGCACAGAAAGAGCTTTTACAGGGAAATATCACGATAACAAAGAAAAAGGAATTTATAAATGTGTCTGTTGTGGTACAGAACTATTTTCCTCGGATACTAAATATGATTCTGGTACTGGCTGGCCTAGTTTTTGGCAACCTTCTACCGAAGAAAATATTGCCTACAAGAGCGATGTTAGTTTTTTCATGAGACGTACAGAGGTATTATGTGCCAATTGTGATGCCCATTTAGGTCATGTTTTCAATGATGGGCCTGCCCCCACAGGAAAAAGATATTGCATGAATTCCGCTGCTTTAGATTTTGTTAAAGCTGAGTAGTTATACCGAGTCCGATTTATTGTTTATGGGCAATGGGCTTAAGCCCATTGTTTGCTCTCTTAGTATGTTTTTGTGTCCAGTATTGGTTAATTTTAAAGTGGGTAATCCATGCCCACCCTAACGGACTTCCTTTAATGGTTGCTTTTTTTTCGTACCTATGTTAAAATAGTGAACTGATATTCAATCATCTAGGGTGCGTAGCTCAGTTGGATAGAGCAACTGCCTTCTAAGCAGTCGGCCACAGGTTCGAATCCTGTCGCACCCGTTTAATTTATGGGTAATGAAAGGGTAAAACAACTTCCTTCATCCACCTTAGAGGTAAACGTTATGTTTCCGCCGTGCAATTTGGCTAACTCTTGAGAGATAACTAATCCTAGCCCAGTACCTTTTTCTAAGTCATGGACATGGGTTTTTATTTGAGAAAAGGGTTTAAATAATTTATGGTAGTCTTCTGGTTTTATTCCCATTCCTGTGTCAATTACAGAAAATTTAATTGTTTTATCTTCTAAAAATACTTTTAGGGTTATTGAGCCTTTTTTGGTAAATTTTACAGCATTGGAAAGTAAGTTAATTAATATCTGTTTAATTTTTCTTTCATCCCCATAGATGTAGTTAATATTTTCTTCAATTATTAGTTGAAGATTTAAGTTTTTATGGAAGGTTTTTATCTGGATAAAGGATAAACAGGATTGACATATTTTTTTAATGAATACCTTTTCTAAATATAGTTCTTCTTTTTTTGCCTCTAGTTTTGCTATATCTAGTAAATCGATTACTAATTCTAAAAGATAATTTGCTGATTCATAGATGGCGTTTACATATTGAAGTTGTTTGGGGTTTAATTCTCCATAAATTTCCTGTTTTAACATTTTGGAAAAGCCTATCACTGAGGAGATAGGAGTTCTAATTTCATGGTTTATTTTTGATAAGTAGTTACTTTGATTTTCTTTTTCTTTACTTAAGTCTTCTTGTTTTTTCTGAATATCAAGATTAATAAATAATAGAGCTAAATTTTGTGAAATTATTTTAATTAACTGACTATCATTAAATTGAGATAATTCTTCTGGGGTAATGTCTAATAATATGGTGGCGATTATTTGATTACGGTACGAAATAGGAAAAAGATATAAAGTGTTAATAGTGGGTTGATGAACTGATGAAAGTTGATCGAGGGAAATTTTATGATATTTTTTTTCTATACTAGGATGACATAGGATTTGTTTCAGGTTAGGACATTGATTAATTTGTATGATGATTTTTTGGCTATTGAGCAAGTTATCACCATAAACTAATTCATGGCTAAAATGAAGAGATTGTGGGTTAAAGTGGGTAATGATAAAGGTTTTGAGGGAGTATTTTTGGGCTATTAAACCATGGATATATCGACAAAGTATCTCAGGTTTATCCCTTTCTAAGGCTAAAAATAACTGTTCTTGAATTTGGTTTAGATGGATGTTTTGAGGTTGCAACTAATTTTCTCTAATGTCTCAAAATTGTCGGCGGGAAAAAATCACAATGCTAATGGTGAGTAGCAATATTACGTATAATAAGGCATAAATTAGACTGTTAATTAATTCTCCTGTGGGGGGTAGTATGTTATATACTGCTTCGTTTTTTAGGTTTAATCTTTCTAAGTCTGGGAGAATTAAAAATAAGGTTCTAGTTAAGTTTTCAATACTTTCATTTTCGGTAATTTTACCTAATTCTAATAAATCTCGGCTCAAATGCCCCATGACATAAACCCCGAAACTAAGCAGGGTGGCTAAAATGGAGCTAGTAAATACCCCGAAGGTAATGGCAACGGCGGTTAGCAGGGACAATTCTAGGATGATATAAACTAGGGCGATTAATAGACTGCCTAGGGGATATTCTACTCCTGATATTGTCATTATTCCTAAGTATAGCACGGTCATGACCCCTACTAAAATGGTTAGTACGGCCACTAGACCTATATGTTTTCCGATGATAAATTCGGCAGTGCTAATGGGTTTTGGGACTAGGATGAGGACGGTTTTTTTCTCGATTTCTTTGTTAATTAATCCTGTGCCGACGAAAATGGCAACAATGACTCCTAGTAGGTTTATGGCACCGATACCTAAGTCTAATAATATTTTATCGTCTGCACTGACGGCGATGGAGGGCAGAATGCGGGAAGCTAGTAGTAAGAGTAGGGCGAAAAAGCCGATAACATATAATATACGATCTCTAATTACTTCTCTAAAACCGTTATGGGCGATCGCAATTATTCTAGTTATGTTCATATTCGATAATAATGATTAATTTTACCGATTAAGGGATAGTCAATGGAAAGGATAGTTTTTTTGTGTACTAATAAATAATCATAGTAAATTTTGGTATCTATTTTACTATAAATTCTCAAACTGACTCAAAACTAGGGATAAAAGACTAATTTTGATAACAAGGGAAAGTTCATATTAGCAGATCAGGTTCAGCAATCCGAGGTAAGATGTCAGTACAGATAAGATTTATTCCCTTATGGGTTTTGATATTGATAACCTAGAGTAATTAAGTTAAATTAAACTCCATGATATTGATAAAAACATAGAAGGAATAACCTGAAATTAACTACTTAATAAATTAGTTGAGGGCAAACAGTAAACAAATTATTACCAAAAATTACCATGAATATTCAAACCCCAAATTGGGTAAAAGATGCGGTTTTTTATCAAATATTTCCTGATAGATTTGCCATGGGAAAACCAGAAAAATCCTACCCCAACTATTGGCAATCATCGAATCTTCAACCATGGGAAAACCCTCCTACGCTACAAAAATATAAAGGGGGAAATTTCTGGGGCATAGTTGATAAACTAGACTATTTACAAGACTTAGGGATTAATGCTATTTATTTTACCCCTGTATTTCAATCTACTTGTAATCATCGTTATCATACCCATGACTATTATCAAATAGATCCTCTTTTGGGGGGAAATTATGCCTTTCAAGAGTTTTTAACCCAAGCCCACAAACGTAATATAAAAGTTGTTTTAGATGGTGTTTTTAACCATGTAGGAAGGGGTTTTTTCTTTTTTAATGACATCCTAGAAAATGGACCTCATTCCCCTTGGCTAGATTGGTTTAAGGTGGAAAAATGGCCTATCTCCGCTTACAATGGGGCATTTCCTGCTAACTATGCTTCTTGGGTGAATAATCGAGCTTTACCCCAGTTTAACCATGGTAACCCTGAAGTGAGGGAATATATTATGCAGGTGGCAGAATATTGGTTAAATCAAGGCATCGATGGATGGCGCTTAGATGTACCTAACGAGATTGAGGAAGAAGGTTTCTGGCAGGAATTTAGGACTAGGGTAAAAGCCGTTAACCCTGATGCTTATATTGTGGGGGAAATTTGGACTGATGCCCGTCAGTGGCTTGATGGTAGTCAGTTTGATGGGGTAATGAATTATTTATTTACCGCTCCTACCATGGCTTTTTGTGGGGGCGATCGCATATTATTAGAACATGTAGAAATTCCCTGTTATGAGCCATACCCTGCCATCAAAGCAGAAGCATATCAACAAAAAATAGAAACATTGTTGAGTATGTATGACTGGGAAATTAACCTAACCCAACTCAACCTCCTCGCTAGTCATGACACCGCCCGACTACTAACCATTGCAGGAAACGACAAAAAAACCGTCGAACTATGCACCCTAATGTTACTAACATTCCCCGGCGCCCCCAGCATTTACTATGGCGATGAAGTTGGCTTACCCGGTGCATTTGATCCCGATTCCCGTCGGGGTTTTCCCCATGAACAACTATGGGACAAAAATCTTTTCACCTATCACAAAGAATTAATTAACCTACGTCATCAATACCCTGCCCTCAGACGGGGGAAATATCAAGTATTGTTTGCCAAGGAAGATATTTATATCTTTAGCCGTAACCTAGATGAACAAAAAATAGTCATCGCTGTTAATAACAGCACCCAAGCCCAAACCACCACCATTGAAATAAACCATCACATTGACAAAATTTTATTCGGAGATGGCACATTTTCCTGTAAACAAGAAAACCAAAAACACCATTTAACCGTTGCCCTCAACGCTCGTAGTGGTATCATTTTGATTTAACGAGCTGATTTGTAACTCATACTTTTATTTATTGTTTATGGGCAATGGGCTTAAGCCCATTGTTGGTTTTATTAAGGAGTGAGTCTAAACCCCTTGTTAGTCAAATGTTTAACTATCAATTAAGCCCTTAGAAATTAAAAGACGCTCTCTTTTTTTCCGAGCAATTTCTTGTAAACTAATGGTTTTATCCGTCTCATCCACAATATCCCCCGTCAAAATTTCTAACACATCCTCAAGGGAAACTACCCCCGAAACTCCCCCATACTCATCAATAACAACCACCAAATGTTGGCGGATACTTTGAAATTTTTTGAGTAGGTAATCAGCCCTCATGGTTTCAGGAACAAAATTAGCAGGGCGAGTTAACTGGGCAATAGTTTGATCCTTTTTTCCCTCAATAATTGCCCGTAAAAGTTCTTGTTTGAGAGCCGTACCGATGACATTATCAATGGTATCTTGGATAATTAAAATGCGGGTGTGTTCAGAATTAATAATAAAATCTTGACATTCCCCCAAGGTTAAATCCCCTTTAAGGTAAGTAAGTAAAATTCGGGGAGTCATTAAATCCGATGCCGACAAATCATTAAGATGAAAAACTCGGTGAATCATTTCCGCTTCATCCGCCTCAATAACCCCTTCAGTTCTACCAATACGGGTTAAAAATCTAATTTCTGTTTCATTGGTAGTGGGCAAAACCTGCCCCTTGGTGAGGGGTTGAGTTGCTTTTTCTAATAGCCAGACAAGGGGAGTGAGGATTAAAGTGAGGTATCTAATGGGTAGAGCAATAATTAGAGACAAAGGCTCTGCGTATCTTTGCCCGAGGGTTTTGGGTAATATTTCAGCAAAAACAATAATTAAAAAAGTTAGAACTCCAGAAAAAACCCCTAACCATTGATCTCCTAATTTTTGGCTAACCGTACCACCGATAACGATACTACCCACAATGTTAAATACATTATTTAAAATAACGATGGTGGCAATGGGACGATTAATTTTTTGTTTTATTCTCAACAGGGCTAGGGCAGGGGGGTTTTTAGACTGCGCCCACTGCTTTACCCTAATCTCCGATACAGATAATAGTACCGTTTCAGATAAGGAACAAATCGCCGATCCTAACAATACTATTAAAACTACAAATATAAGAGTGAGCATTCCTTAAACTTTAGTTTCCAAGGACTTTAAATAC
This sequence comes from Cyanobacterium sp., assembly GCF_054166785.1. NCBI lineage: Bacteria > Bacillati > Cyanobacteriota > Cyanophyceae > Chroococcales > Geminocystaceae > Cyanobacterium > Cyanobacterium sp. The sequence goes on along the minus strand of NZ_JBSZCP010000066.1, from coordinate 792 downwards.
TCAGTATTAACTCCTGATTCCCTTGTGAGGGCTATTTTACCCGTACGGGAAATTTCTTTGATGCCAAATTTGCTCACCATGGAAATAATGGCAACCATTTTACCCGGATCCCCTACTACTTCTAGGGTTAGGCTATCTTCTGCTATGTCCACCACCCTAGCTCTAAATACTTGGGCTACCTGTAACAATTCACCCCTATTATTACTGTTGGTGTTTACTTTTACTAACATCAACTCCCTTTCAACACAGGGAATTTTGGTAATGTCGGTAACTTTGATGACATTAATTAACTTGTGGAGTTGTTTGGTTAGTTGTTCGATGGTGTCGTCATCCCCCGGTACTACCATTATAATTCTTGATACTCCTACTTGCTCGGTAGGGCCCACGGCTAAACTTTCTATGTTAAAACCACGTCTGGCGAATAATCCTGCAATTCTGGTCAATACTCCGGCTTCATCTTCTACTAGGACAGAAATGGTATGCTTCATTATTGATGCTTATAATTCTTGACAATAAACGACACTTTTTGTTTTGCTGGACAGGCTTTTACTCAATATGTCCTGACATCCCTATTATTTTACCGTAGTTTTTGTCTCTGGGGGGAGGTTGCTTATCTAAATAGTCGTCAGAATACCCCTCCTTCTAAAGGTGAGGGATGAATGGCGACCAGACTAACGAAACGCCCGATAGGGCATCTATAAAAATAATAGCGGTTTGAGTTAAACCACTACTACAATGAAAAATATCAAAAAACGTTCTAGTTAACCAGAACAAAAAGTAACTATGATAATA
>NZ_JBSZCP010000065.1:0-18472 GCF_054166785.1 Cyanobacterium sp. | reverse complement strand
AGAAAAATAATATCCCAACGCACCGCCCCATAAATTTCCCCCGGCTTCAGGCAACCAGTGATAACCATTAATACAACCCCCGTCAAGCTAGTAACCAAAATTGGTGCTAAGTCTAGCCCGGCGATCGCAATTACCCCTATAATAATGGTAAGGGCGATGGTAGCTTTGTCAGTGCGTAAACCTTCCCTGTCTTTTTCCTCCAAAACCAATAATTCCCTGGTGGTTTGTAAACCAATAAAACTTTCCTTAGGGGCTTGTATCAACAATAAATCACCAAATTTGAGGGGGGTTTTTCCCAATCTTTCCCTAATTAATTCTTGCCCCCTTCTAATAGCTAAAACCGTGCCATTATAACGTTGTCTAAATCTTAAATCCTTTAAAGTAGCACCGATTAACCGAGAGTTAGAGAGGATTAAAACCTCCGCAATTTTTTCCTCTTGTATCCCATCACTATCCCCTAAATTATTAGAACTAAATTTAAAGTCAGCTAATATTTCCACCCCCCTTTCGTCTTTAATATTCAGTAAATTAGTACGGCTACTTCTGACGAGTAAAATATCCCCCACTGATAAAATTTTATCGGCTAAAGGAGGGGCAAAATGAGTGTCATTACGGATAATTTCTAATACATCTAAATCAAATTTTCGCTGAATTTGACTACTGCGTAAAGTTTGCCCAATTAAACTAGAATTAGGGGGAATAATCATCTCACTTACATAGTCTTTAATTTCATAATTTTCACTTAAAGACTCTCCCCCCGCAGGTTTACGGGCAGGTAAAATTCGAGGAGCAAAAAAGCTAAGGTATAACAAACCAATTAGAAAAACGGGTAAGCCCAATTTTGTAAACTGAAAAATGGTAAATTCAGGATAACCCAATTGCACCGCCACACCACTAGCTAAAATATTAGTAGAAGTACCAATTAAAGTAACTAATCCTCCTAAAATTGTCGAAAAAGAAAGGGGTATTAATAGTTTAGAAATAGATACTTTTGTTTGTTTACTCCACTGTTCAATTATCGGCAAAAAAATTGCTACTACGGCTGTATTATTAATAAAAGCACTGATAGTTCCTACTATGCCACCCATGACAAAAATTTGTCGAGAAGGATGGTTTCCACCCCATTTTATTAGCCAATCTCTGACGATATTTAAAATTCCTGTTTTTGTAATTCCCGCACTCAGAATAAACATTGCCATCACGGTAATAGTGGCAGAATTTCCAAATCCTGATATTCCTTCATTGGGGGATACTAACCCAAATATCATCAACACAATAGCCACAGAAAGGGCGGTTAAGTCCACGGGCAACCACTCACAAATAAATGCGATGAGGGTTAAAATTAAAATGGTAATTGTTAATAGGATGGGTGATATTTCGGGCATTTTATTTTTTTAGCTTTGACGTTTTTTATTTGTGCCTTTAAGAAATAAAATTATACTTCAATTTTTATCTAAAAAAAACTTGCATATTCCCTATTTTTATGTTAAGAAAACATCTCTTTAAAAAAATTAATTCTCTCTTCTTTTGATTCGGGTCCAAAATTCCATAAACTTTCATAAAAAAAGAAAGATACTCCCCCATAATTTTCGGCACGGGTACGATTAATTTGTTGTTTTATCATATCTAGCGGTACTTGTCTCCCTTTTAAACCGCTCAAAAGTGCGATCGCACTGGGAATATTATTTTTAGCCCTTTTAATGTCTCCTTGAGCAATTTCTCGATTAAAAGCCACCATATTATCTCGGTAAACCTGTAAAACTAATTCATCAATTAAACCCATTTTTTCCCATTTTGCCCAGTCTAGTAAATATTGTTCGAGGGAAAATTCTTGGGGATTCGGAGAAATAGACACAATAACATCAGGCTTAATGGCCTTAATTTGGCTATGGAGAGTTTGCAAATAGTCTGTTATCTTATCCGCCCGCCATTGTACCCATTCAGCATTCAGGGCATTGGGAGGGGGTAACTTGCCATCATGTTCTTGACGGTATAATCTGACGGTATAGGGATCATAACCCAATTCCGAAGGATAGCCAAAATGATCATCAAATTGGATGCCATCAATGTCATAGTTGCGGACAATTTCCAACACCAAATCACTTATAAACCCTTGTACTTCAGGATGGAGGGGATTTAACCATACCCTTTCATGGACACCCCCTTCTAACCATACCTCCGTTTTATCTATGCGTCTGGTAAGCCAATGGGGATGTTTTTCTACCAGTAAAGAATCCGCAGGCGCCATAAAGCCAAATTCAAACCAAGGTATTACCCGTAAATCCTTTTTATGTCCTTCCTCAATAATTTCCTGTAATACATCCCTATTTTGTAAGCCCTCCGTAGGATCTAATATTACTCCCGTTGCCTTTTGATTAACTTGGCTAGGATAAAGGGTATAGCCCCAATTCCAAACGGTGGGATAAAGGGTATTAAACTTGGCATCGGCTAAAAGTGCGATCGCACCTTGGGTATTTTCACGACTAAACAAAACATCACTATCAACATTCGTCAGCCAAACCCCCCGAATTTCATCCCCAGAAGCAGGTTGAGAATAACCAACCCAAGGCATCATCACCGTCAGCCAAATAGCACAAAAAAACAGAAGACAACGGATAATGGATAATGGATAATGGACAATTAAACCTTTTTTAGGCATTGTATGCTTATTTTTTATTCTGGGGACAATTTGCTTTTAGCTTGTGCAAAAGCTGATTATATCTCGCAAGGGTGCAAAAGAATTGTTTTAGACAGCATTTACATTAGCCAAGGTTTCTGACACCTTAGAATTTTCGTAATGGCTAGGGGTATTGACAGGATAAAAAGGTTGATGAAGACTAATTAAATTAGCGAGGGTTTTTTTCAATTGAGTACGAGGCACAATGGCATCCACAAAACCATGTTTTAATAAATACTCCGAAGTTTGGAAATCATCAGGTAACTTTTCCCGTAAAGTTTGTTCAATTACCCGTCTTCCCGCAAAACCAATGGTAGCACCCGGCTCCGCCAAAATCAAATCCCCTAACATAGCAAAACTTGCCGTAACTCCCCCCGTAGTGGGATGACTGAGGATAGGAATATATAACAATTTTTTTTGTTTATGACGTTCTAGCGCCCCAGAAATTTTCGCCATCTGCATCAAACTTAACATCCCCTCCTGCATCCTTGCACCCCCAGAAGCACAGACGATGATTACAGGCAAACCGTTGGCAGTGGCATATTCAATTAAACGAGTCAATCTTTCCCCTACCACAGAGCCCATACTACCGCCCATGAAGCGAAAATCCATCACCCCTAGGGTAAAAGGTAAACCGTCAATTAAGCCCTTTCCTGTTTGTACAGCATCGCTTAGATTAACCTTTTGTTGTAGTTCCTTAATGCGATCGGCATATGCCTTACGATCTACAAAATTTAGAGGGTCAGTCGGTTGTAAATGATGATTTAAAGTTTCCCAAGTATTAGGATCAACTAACTGCTCGATTCTTTCATTACTATTAACCATCATATGATGACCACATTCTGAGCATACCATATTATTGCCCTGTAAATCCTTTGTATAGCTTAAAACACCACAACTAGGGCATTTTGTCCATAAACCATCCGCAATTTCTCTTTCCTGTTGGGGCTTTATCTCAGGTTCGGATTTTCTCAAATTATCAAACCAATCGAATAATGACATTTAACAACCAATAATAACGATAATAATAATATATCCTACCGCACCATAAAACCTCATTATTTTAAATACCCGTATCCCCCAAGGAATAACGATAGGATATGATCAAAGTCAGGTAACAAAATCAAACTTAAGTTCCCATTTAGTTTATATATGAGCGTAGTAGAACAAAACAACCAACCTTCCTCTGCACTAGATGCACCCAAAAGAGGCTTACCCGTAACGATTATCACAGGATTTTTAGGCAGTGGAAAAACAACTTTATTAAACTATATTTTAGAGAATCAGCAGGGGGTAAAAACCGCCGTACTGGTAAACGAATTTGGTGAAATTGGCATCGATAATGATTTGATTGTTTCTAGTGATGAAACCATGATCGAGCTTAGTAATGGTTGCATTTGTTGTAATATTAATAACGACTTAGTTGATGCTGTTTACAAAGTATTAGAAAAAGATGAAAAAATTGACTATTTAGTGGTAGAAACTACGGGAATTGCAGATCCTTTGCCCGTTGCCATGACCTTTTTAGGTACAGAATTAAGGGAAATGACAAGGTTAGACTCTATCATTACTTTAGTTGATTGTGCTAACTTTAGCCTTGATTTATTCAACAGTGAAGCAGCTTATAGTCAAATTGCCTATGGTGACATTATCATCCTCAATAAAACTGATTTAGTTAGCTCTGATGTGGTAGATAATCTCGAAAATCGACTCAAGGAAATGAAAACAGATGCTAGGATGATGCGTACCACGAATTCTAAAGTGCCTTTACCCCTAGTTTTGAGTGTGGGTTTATTTGAATCAGACAAATATTTTGACACTGAGGAAGAAAAAGAGCATAATCATAACCATGACCATCATCACCATGATCACGAAGATCATAATGGGCATCATAACCATAGTCATGAACACCATCACGATCATGATCATGAACACCATTCCCATCACCTAGATAACGATGGCTTTACCTCTGTATCTTTTGTGAGTGATAAACCTTTTTACATTCGTAAGTTACAATATTTCCTCGATAATCAGCTATCGGCCAATGTTTTCCGTGCTAAAGGAATATTATGGTTTCATGAGAGTGCAGATCGTCATATTTTCCATCTTAGCGGTAAAAGATTTACCATTGAGGACGATACATGGAAGGAAGGACAAAAAAAAGGTAATAAGCTCGTTTTTATCGGTCAAGATTTAGATCATGATTTGATTAAACAACAGTTAGAAAACTGTCTGATTGGTGATTAGTTTAATTAATGGATTCGTAATCGTACTTCATCCTAATCTGTAAAACTTAGAAAATATATGGTGCATGCAAGGGGTTTAAACCCCTTGTTAGGAATTTAGTTATTGATGGGGATAAGCCATTTTATTTAAATCAATACAATTATCAAACTCCTCTGCACTCAAGTAACCGAGTTTTAAAGTGGCTTCCTTGAGAGTTAAATTATCATGGTGGGCAAGATGAGCAATTTCTGAGGCTTTATCGTATCCAATGACAGGACTTAGGGAGGTTACTAACATCAAAGATTGATTGACCAGTTGATTGATTCTATCTCTATTAGGTTGCATATCTTTAACGGTAAAATCAGTAAAGTTGTTGCAACTGTCGGACAAAATTTTGATGGACTGAATGATGTTGTAGATAATCATGGGCTTATATACATTCATATCCAGATAGCCACTAGCCCCTGCAAAACTAACGGCGGTATCATAGCCCATCACCTGCACCGCCACCATGGCTAAAGCCTCGCACTGGGTGGGGTTTACCTTACCAGGCATTATAGATGAACCGGGTTCGTTGGCGGGTAATTCTAGCTCGTTTAATCCTGCCCTAGGGCCACAGGCAAGTAAGCGTATATCGTTGGCGATTTTGTAAAGGGAACAAGCCAGGGTTTTGAGGGTGGCACTTAACATTACCATGGCATCATGGGAACCCATGACGGTAAATTTGTTGGGGGCGGTGATGAAGGGTAATCCCGTTTGTTGGGCGATGTAGTGGGCAGACTTTTCGGCAAAGCCTTTGGGGGCGTTGATTCCTGTACCTAGGGCGGTGCCTCCGAGGGCTAATTGATAGATTTCGGGTAAAATGTTGTTAAGGCGTTGTAGGTTATCATCGAGCATCCCTACATACCCTGAAAATTCTTGTCCGAGGCTTAATGGTACGGCATCTTGTAAATGGGTTCTACCGATTTTGATAATGTCTTGCCATGCTTGGGCTTTTTGGTGTAGGGCATCCCTTAATTTGGTTACTTTGGGGATTAAACGGTTATTAAGGGCGATCGCACTGGCGATGTGCATGGCCGTGGGAAAGGTATCATTGGAAGACTGGGACATATTAACATGATCGTTAGGATGGATGGGATTTTTTGACCCCAATTCACCGCCCACCATTTGAATAGCACGGTTAGCGATAACCTCATTCACATTCATATTGGATTGAGTGCCACTGCCCGTCATCCATACATATAAGGGAAAATGATCATCCCATTTCCCTGCCAAAATTTCCTCACAGGCGATCGCAATTAAATCCGCTTTTTCTTTATCTAAACAACCCAAATCACGGTTAGCTGAGGCAGAGGCTTTTTTGAGGACAGCAAACGCCCGAATAACTTCCATGGGCATCATATCCTCCCCGATAGAAAAATGGTGTAACGAGCGCTGAGTTTGCGCACCCCAGAGGCGATCGCCCTTCACCTGTACTTCACCCATACTATCTTTTTCAACCCGAAAATTATTACTTGCCTCTGCCATCTTTTTTTAATTGATAATTAATTTAATTTAAATTCCCCCCTTATTAAGGGGGGTTAGGGGGGGTCAAATTCCTACAATTTATAATTTCTAATCATTAGATTGTAACCAAGAAGATAAAGGCTCATCATGAATATCTAACTGTAAAACCCCAGCCACAAAACCCCCCACAAAAGCCACAGGTTGCTTAGAGGCTTCCTCACAAACAAAAAATAACTCTTGCAAAAACATAAGATACCCCAAAAATACAAACATCACTCGATATAATTAATTTAAACACATTCCCAGCCAACCACTGTGAAAAAATCATCCATGAATGTAAGCAACCCCTCACAAATTCCCGTCACCAACGACAAAAATTTACCAGGATTTGACTACAAAAACCCCCCATCCCAAGAATTAATCGATCAATGTGTCCATTGTGGCTTTTGTCTTTCCACCTGCCCCAGCTATCGCATCATCGGCAAAGAAATGGACTCCCCACGGGGAAGAATCTACCTCATGGATGCCATCAACAAAGGGGAAGCCAGTTTAAATGAAGCCACCGCCCAACACTTTGACAGTTGCCTCGGTTGCCTTGCCTGTGTAAGCACCTGCCCATCAGGGGTACAGTATGATCAACTCATCGCCAAAACACGCCCCCAAGTAGAAAGAAATCAACCCCGAAACCCATGGGAAAAATTTCTCCGTTTCATAATTTTTAACCTTTTTCCCTACCCCAAAAGACTAGGCTTTTTCTTACCCCTACTGTGGCTATATCAAATATCAGGATTACAAACCCTCATCAGGAAAATAAAACTCCTCAAACCCTTTCCTCGCATCGAGGCGATGGAATCCATTTTGCCCAAAATTAACCTAAAAACCATTAACAAAAAATATCCTTATACCATACCAGCCCAAACAGAAAAAAAATATCGAGTAGGAGTTATCCTCGGTTGTGTGCAAAGACTCTTTTTTGACTCCGTGAATGAAGCTACCGTCAGGGTGTTAACCGCCAATGGGTGTGAGGTTGTTATTCCCCCATCCCAAGGATGTTGCTCTGCCCTTCCAGCGCACCAGGGGCAAGAAAATCAAGCCCAAGCCTTTGCCCGTCAAATGATTGATAGTTTTGCCGATACTGATGTGGACTACATTATTATCAACGCCGCAGGTTGCGGACACACCCTCAAGGAATATGCCCATATTTTAGCGGATGACCCTGAATATTTACCCAAAGCGGAGGAATTTGTCAGTAAGGTTCGGGATGTGCAAGAGTTCCTCGCCGAAATTGATTTTACCGCCCCTCTGAGTGCCATTACGGAGGATAAATTAACCCTTGTATATCAAGATGCCTGTCACCTTTTACATGGTCAACAAATCAGTTTACAGCCCCGTAAATTGCTTAATCTCATCCCCAATATTGAGTTAAAAGAGCCTTTAGATGCGGCACTTTGTTGTGGTAGTGCGGGGGTTTATAATATGTTACAACCTGATGTTGCCGATGAATTAGGGGAGCAAAAAGTTCGTAATTTACTAAATACGGGGGCAAGGGCGATCGCATCTCCTAACCCTGGTTGTAGTTTACAGATTACTAAACACTTGGCAAAACAAGGTCATAGGATTTCTGTTTTTCATCCCATGGAATTGTTAGATAAATCCATTCGAGGAGAGAAGATGATGAACAATTAACACTGTATCTATGTTGATAAAGTCAGCAATGGGCTTAAGCCTATTACCCATTACTCATTACCCATTACTCATTACCCATTACCCATCATTAACTGCCATGTAACTCACACACTGCATAATATTCAGGGCAAAGGTATTGAGAAGCGTAACATTTTAATTCATCGGAAGATAAATTCATTAATATTTCTGGATATTTAAGGGCTAATTTGGCATCTTTTAAAACATGATAATAACCATATAGCCCTGCTAATTGTTCGGGGGTTTCTGTGGAGAAAATGTAATCATGGATTAGGGCTTTTTTACAGTTTTCTAATTCTTTGTCTTCGATAGGTTTGGTCTGTAAATTGTAAATTTCTTGGCGAATAAGATCTTCTATTTCGTTGATATTTTGTGATGATAAACAAGCAGAAATAGTAAATAAACTAGAGTCTTTTTGTAAGGAAAAGTCACAGCTAATATCCAATACTAATTGTTTTTCTTCCCGTAGTTCTCGGACTAAACGGGATGTTCTACCCCCTGCTAAAATCATGGAAATCAGATCAAGGGCGATCGCCCCTTCAATATTATCAATACCCGGGCCACTCCACCCCATCATTAACCGAGATTGCTCGAGACGGGGAAAGCATAACTGTTTACGGCGAACATCCACCATGGGCGGTTCACTATCAAAACTCAGGGGCGGACACTCAGAGCGCACCCCAAAACTACCAAAAGAATCCTCAATAAGGGCGATCGCATCCTTTTCTCGAATATCCCCCACCAAAACCACCGACATCCGCTCAGGCTGATAATGGGTTTTATGAAAACAACGCATCTGATTAGGTGTCATGGCCAACAATAAACTCTCATCCCCCAACACAGAACGACCATAGGGATGGTTCGGATAAATTAAACTAGAAAGACCCTGAAAACCCAACCAATTATAATCATCATTACTACCCCTCAACTCCTCCAACACCACATCCCTTTCCAAAAAAAATTCCTCATCAGCAATATTAGCTTGTAACAAAATCTCCCCCAAATAGGGCAAAGTCGCCGATATATAATTACTCGCCGTCACCAAAAAGAAATGAGCATAATCATAGCTAGTGGCCGCATTCGCACAACCCCCATTATTTTCCACCACATAATCAAACTCCCCCGGTAACACATTCAAAGAACCCTTAAAAATCATATGCTCCAAAAAATGAGCCATCCCCCACCAGCCCGCAGGCTCCTTCGTTGCCCCCGCATCAACCCAAACATCCGCCACTACCACCGAACTATGGGGCATATCCTGATGGATTACCCTCAACCCATTAGACAAACGAATAACATTGACATTACGACTATCAATAAACTTTTGGGAGCTTGACTTATTATTTGTAGATAAAACCATGGGTAGAGAATTGCGTATCTTTACCCCATATTAGCCTTAAGCATCCCTTAACCATCACAATTATCAATAAATCATTACATCCCTACCTAATCAATACGGCTCACATTTCCAGCCTTCACCCATGCCTCTTGCCCCGTACTAACAACCCTGACCCTATCCCAACCATTATCACTACTCCTGCCCAAAATAATCAACTCCTGATCATAAGCAACACCCCCAACTCGCTCCGAACCCTCCATGGGTTCACCCCTCAAAATTAACCCCGTTGACCAAGTAACCGTGGCACGATAAGCCCCCTCTGGCAGATCGCTATCTTCTTCCTCTTCAGGCTCGGGTTCAGGTTCAGGCTCAGGCTCAGGCTCGGGTTCAGGTTCAGGATTTTCAGCCACCGTAGTATCATCCTCCGGGGGTTGCTCACTCTCAAATAACTCCAAAGGATTATTCGGCTCTCCCGATACCATAGTTAAAAAATAATAAGCCCCCCCAGCCAGTCCTCCACCAAACAAAATCATGCCAATAATAAACCCTAAAAGAAATTGAAAACAGCCTGATATGTTCATAGTAAATTACAAGTTTGGTATGCCAGAATTTTTAGGAACAATTATAGCAATCTACAGCTATCAATGGTAATCACGATGCAACCCATTGAAGCATCAGAAAAGCGATAACCTCAATAACTCTCAACATTTAAGCATCACAAATTTTGGTAAAATTTAATACAAGCCTAAAAATATCAAGATAAAACTGCCCCTTATGTAGTGAAAACTTGACATAGTAAGCGATTTAAGACAAACTTTAGATTACTTTAATAACATCAGGAGTATATTAAAGATATGAGAAATACCAAGGTTGTAAAAACTTTTGCTAAAAATACCGCCGTTGACGAGCGTCGCTTTTTATTTGAAGTTTCAGGGATTTCCCAACAGGGAGACAACAACTTAGAATATGCCATTCGTAAGAGTGGAAATTCCTTTTTAGCAGTTCCCTATTCTCGCATGAATCAGGAAATGAACCGCATTAACCGTTTAGGGGGTACAATCGTTAACATTTCCCCCATCGGTGTCGTTGCCCCCCTAGTAGGAAAAGCTGAAGCTAAAGAAGCCGAGGCAGAAACTGAAAAATAAATAAATAAAGGAGCAAAATCAGCGTAAGGAGTTTAGCAATCGCAATCAATGAAAAAATTTAATACAGTAAAAACCTTTTCCAATGATTCTGTCATCGAAGAACGTCGTTTCCTCTTTGAAGTTGTTGGAATTTCTCAACAAGGAAGTAATAATTTAGACTATCCTATTCGTCAGAGTGGAACTACTTTTATTACAGTTCCCTATTCTCGGATGAATCAGGAGATGAATCGGATTAATCGCCTTGGAGGGAAAATTGTTAACATTACCCCCATCGGTATTAATACCCCTGTTCAAGCTCAAAGTCTAAGTTCAAGTTCTGAAACAACTACGAACAATAAACCCATGACTCAAGCTCAAGAAAAAAAAGAAAAAAAAGAGGTAAAAGTACCTGTCAATATATACCGTCCTAAAAATCCTTTTGTGGGCAAATGTATTGAAAATTACGAACTTGTTGCCGAAGGCGGTAGTGGTACTGTACGCCATTTAACTTTTGATCTTTCTGGTGGAGATTTACACTATTTAGAAGGGCAAAGTATTGGTATCATTCCCCCCGGAGAAGACGAAAAAGGAAAACCCCATAAGTTACGCCTTTACTCCATTGCTTCTACCCGTCACGGTGATAAACTAGACGATAAAACAGTTTCTTTGTCTGTTCGTCAATTAGAATATCAAAACGAAGAGGGAGAAACCGTACAAGGTGTATGCTCTACCTATCTTTGTAACCTAGAAGAAGGTGCTGATGTAGCGATTACTGGTCCTGTGGGTAAAGAAATGCTTTTACCTGATGATGAGGATGCAACCATTGTTATGTTAGCCACGGGTACGGGTATTGCTCCTTTCCGTGCGTTTTTATGGCGTATGTTTAAGGAAAGAGAGTTAAACCCCGATTATCAATTTAAAGGTTTAGCTTGGTTAGTTTTCGGTATTCCTTACACCCAAAATATTCTTTATAAAGAAGAATTGGAGAAAATGGCGGAGGAATATTCTGATAATTTCCGTCTAACCTATGCCATCAGTCGTGAACAAAAAACCGAAGATGGCGGAAAAATGTATGTTCAAAGTCGTGTAAGCGAATATGCTGACGAGTTATTTGAATTAATCCAAAAACCTAATACCCATGTTTATATGTGTGGTTTGAAGGGTATGGAGCCTCCTATTTCTGAAACTTTTACTGCTGAGGCGGAGAAAAGAGGATTAAATTGGGATGAGATGCGTAAGCAAATGAAAAAAGAACATCGTTGGCACGTTGAGGTGTACTAGGTGCTAGGCTTTAGGTGTTAGGTTATGGGTGACAGTGGTTTAAACACTTCTGTTACCTTTTTTATTGTTTATTTAGGATTTTTATAATTATGATTATTTTACCTGGTTCATTGGTTAAGGTGAATAGCCCTGATGATATTTACCATGATTTTCAAGGGTTGGTACAGAGGGTTTCTGATGGTAAGGCTGCGGTTTTATTTGAGGGGGGTAATTGGGATAAGTTAATTACTTTTCGGTTATCTGAGTTGGAAATTTTTGACCCTAAGGCTAAGAAGTAAATCGGATTTAGTATGATTGGGGCTTAGTGTTAGGGGTTGGATAGGGTGTTACTTTGGTGGCAAGGGGTTTAAACCCCTTGTTAGGGGATGATTAAGTTAGTCTTTTGACAAATTGAGCAAATTTATCCATTCCTTTATTAATAGATGTCATGTCGGTGGCGTAGGAAAAGCGAATACATTTATCTTCTCCGAAGGCTATACCGGGGATGGTGGCAACGTTTTCTTCTTGGAGTAATTGTTTACAAAAGTCGAGGGAAGTTAATCCTGTGGTGCTAATATCTACGAATAGATAAAATGCTCCTTGGGGAATGGGGGTGCTGATATGGGGAATACTGCTCACGGCTTCATACATTGCTTTTCTTCTTTGGGTGAAGGCTTCTAGCATGGTGTTAACACAGTCTTGGGATGAGTTTAAGGCGGCGATCGCACCGTACTGAGCAAAGGTACAAACATTAGAGGTACTATGACCTTGAACTTTTACCATGGCTTTAATTATTTCTGTGGGGGCAGCGATATAACCCACTCGCCATCCTGTCATGGAGTAGGCTTTGGCAAAACCATTACTAACGATGGTACGCTTAAATATTTCTTCATTAACTGCCCCAATACTTAGATGGGTAGCATTATCGTAGAGGATTTTTTCATAAATTTCGTCGGAAACAACCAAAATATCCGAATCAATAATGATTTGGGCTAGAGCCTTGATTTCTTCTGGGCTATACACTGCCCCTGTGGGGTTAGAAGGGCTGTTGAGAACAAATAACTTGGTTTTTGGGGTAATTGCTTGTTTTAGCTGGTCTGGGGTGATTTTGTAGTTGTTTTCAGCGGTGGTGGGTACGATGACGGGTTTTCCCCCCGCAAGGGTTACCATTTCAGGATAGCTCAACCAATAGGGGGCAGGGATAATGACCTCGTCTCCTGCTTCGATTAATACCATCATTAGGTTATATAACGAGTGTTTTCCCCCGTTGGTGACAATGATGTTTTCTGGTTGATAATTTAGGTTATTATTGGTTTGTAGTTTATGGGCGATCGCCTCTCGCAAACCTAACTCCCCAATAGCTGCCCCATACTTAGTTTTACCCTCATCCAAAGCCTTTTTAGCCGCCTCCTTAATGTGTGCAGGGGTATCAAAATCAGGCTCTCCCGCACTAAAACTACACACATCCAATCCCTGAGCCTTCATTGCCTTAGCTTCAGCGGTAATCGTTAAAGTAATAGAAGCATTAACCTGAGCAATTCTGTTAGCTAATTTAATCATCTTTTATTATAAAAATTTATCTTTCCACCATTTTAAATATTAAATAGTGTCCGGGGGTTAAAAAAATAACAAACTTCAGCTTTGTTACAAAACGTAAATATTAGATTGCGGGAAAAGGTAAGGAGCAATTTTAATTAAGCAATGTCAGAAAGCAAAGCTAGGAAGCAGGAATCCAAACGGAAATAGAACCCGCAGGGCAAGGAAAATCCGCCCAGCCATTATCATCCGTCGTAACCCGTTGCTCAATATGCTCTGTTAGATCCATATATTCACAATTAGATTGTCCCACTTCCATCCTTTTAAAACCCTCTTCCCCATTGGTTAACACCACCGCAACTCCCCCCGGATGTTCTTCATCCCCCAACCTTGTCCAACCGATGGTATTAGGATGATCAAAATAGTCATATTGCTCCCCATAAGCACAATTTTGGCGTACCCACAAAAACTTATCTATTAACCATTTGTGACTTTCTAACCATATTTCATATTCTTCCCCATCATTACCCCTATCTTTGTAATGGGCGCCGTAATAGTCAGCATGGAAAATACAAGGATAACCCTCCCTTCTAAGCAAAATTAGGGCATAGGCATGGGGTTTAAACCAACCTTCCACCACCGACTCCAAAGATTGTAAAGGTTGAGAGTCATGGTTATCAACTAAAGTAACCGCTAAAGACGGTTCATTTTTTACCAAGGAATTATCAAAAATTGTAGTTAAATCATAATCGCTTCCCTGCTTGCTAGCCGCTGCAAAATTGTAATGTAAAGGGGCATCAAATAACGCCACATGACCATCCGTAATGGTTATAAAATGGTGTAGTGCCTCCACTTCATAGGACCAATATTCCCCCACCGCAAACAAATCTTGTTTTGTATATTCCCGTAAATGATTTAACCACTCAGCAAAAAAGGTAGCCTCAATGTGTTTTACCGCATCAAAACGAAAACCATCCACCCCCGTGGTGTCCATATACCATTCACCCCATTTTTTTATATCTTCCCTCACCTCTTCGGAACTAAAATCTACATTACAACCCATCAAATAATCGTAGTTACCATGCTCTAAATCAACCCCCTCATCAAAAGATTTACCTTCAAATACATAAATGGCATTATCATCGTCACCTTCGTAGGCGTTGTAATCTACTGAGTCAAAATACCACCAATGTAATTCTGCATCAGAGTATTTGCCTTTACGACCGGGAAAAGTAAAATGAGTCCATGCTTTAATGTTTCTCTGCTCTCCCATGGCTTCATAGCGATTTTGGGGGTTGTAGGGGGTTGCGTTGACTTCCTCAGATTTATCTGCCCCCAGACGATGATTAAAGACCATATCTGCGTAGATATGCACCCCAGCGGATTGAGCTTTTTTGATGGCGTTAAGATATTCTTCTTTGGTGCCGTATTTTGTTCTTACGGACTGTTTTTGATCAAATTCTCCTAAATCGTATAAATCGTAAACTCCATAACCCACATCATAACCTCCTGCGGTTCCTTTATAGGCGGGGGGTAACCATAGGGCAGTGATACCTACGTCGGCTAATTCTTGAGCTTTTTCGGCTACTTCTTTCCATAAATTTCCATCGGGTTCACTATACCAGTGAAAATACTGCATCATTACGCCATTAGTTTCGCTCATAATTTTTTTGTTTCCAAAATAGGTTCTTTCATTATGAATTAAACTTGATAATTTTGTGTATATTTTTTATTAAAAAAAAGTTAAATGTTGTTGTTATGCTCTGCTAATATTCGTTCTACCTTAGCTTCTTCTAATTTAGAGATTATTCTACTCGACTCATGGAGATCTCTTTGAGTTTTTGTTAGGCTAACGGTGGAGCCGATGGAAAATAATAGTCCCATACCCATAAATGCTTTAATCCAAGAGTCCACAGGCATATAAAAAATTCCAATGGATGTCACGCTGACGGAGATGATAAATGATAACCATGTTTGAATTACCCAAGCGGAGCTATGGCTTTGACTTACTTGTTCTTTCATTTTTTAAACCTTTTTTATGTTTATTAATAGGATGTTTTTATTTTATAAAAAGGGTAATTTTCTGGCTGAAATCCTGTGACACTATCTAAATTGTCTCTATTACTGATGGCACTACAAAGAAGTTAAACACCATGGGAGTGACTAGCAACAGGTAATCAATAACAAGGTTTTGTTTACAAATACGGCTTTTGGCGATCGCCTTTTAGCACTTCAAGGAAAAAAAGAATAGTAAGGATCAGCGGAAAAATGATATTTTAATAAAAGTCTCAAATTTACGATTACAAGGTCAGGAAGTATTATTAAGATGGTCGAAGTTGCTCCTTCTACGGTAGAAATCGCCGAGGCACTCACGATGCCTGTGGATTTAGAGTTTGAATTACCAGATCCAGAGGATGAAGAAATTGCCGAACATGACTTTCAGCAACAGGTTGATGATGTGTGGAAAGTGTGCGATCGCTTCGACCTGCAAACGGATATATGGCGTGGTAGAATCTTAAGAGCCGTAAGGGATAGGGAAAAATTTGGCGGCGAAAATAGAGGGGCAGGTTTTCTCAACTGGTTAAAAAACAGGGAAATAAGTAAAAGTCAGGCGTATGCGCTCATTCAATTAGCTAATAGTGCTGATACTCTCCTTGCCGAAGGAAATTTAGAACCTGATGCTATCCAAAACTTTAGTAAAAGGGCTTTCATTGAAACCGCCAAAGCAGAGCCAGAAGTACAAAAATTGGTTAGTGAAGCAGCCCAAAATGGCGATCGCATCACCCGCCGAGAAGTAAAGCAACTCACCGATGAATATACGGCAATGAATTCGGACTACCTGCCCGACAACGTCAAAGAAAAAGCCGTGGATGGCTCATTACCCCCCCGACACCTTGCCCCCCTCATCAAAGAGATGGAAAAGCTATCCGATGAACAAATTAACGACATCAAAAAAGAAGTAGAAGAGAATCCTGATATTGACACCGTCAAAAAAATGACCTCCACCGCCAAAAGTTTGGCAAAATATCTTGACTCCGCCTCCCAAGTGGAAACCCTCCGAGACTCTCCCGTAGATTTGGAAATGGCGCTAGATGAAGCCATGCGCCTAGACTGTCTCAGCATCACCGCCGATTTAGTAAAACAAGCCACTAACCTAGAGCAAAATGTGGCAAAACTCTATACCCTCTGGAAAAAAGTAGGTAGTATTTCTGATCGTCTTTATGTGGAAACAGGCTCTAGTAGTCCTAATTTGCGATCGCTCCTTACCTGTTTAGAAAGACTGACGAGCGAAGTAATAGAAGTAAAACTTGATGAAGGAGGAGAAAAATTAGTTCGCCTCAGAGTCATGACAGAAGATTGAACCTCCCCTGCCTGAAGACGAGGGGATTCCCATTTAGACTTTTATCTAGATTTAACTGGAAAAGTTAAATCCCCGACAGATCGCCATTACTGGGCTGTTTATTCACGGGCGCACCGACCGCAAAAAGTTTCTTTTTTCTTTTGTTTTAGCAGCAATTTAAGCTAGCTACTTTAAACTCTAACACAGAACGCTCTAAAGGGCGGGGTTTTAAACCCGTGATTTTTTGATAATTAAATAATTTCTAATTGTTCATTGTCAACCACCATCAACAAATCTTGGGGATGATTAATCATAAAATCAGGCTGATACTCCTGCAAAATTTCCGCCGAATTAAAACCCCAAGTAACCGCAACTACCTTAATATGACTTTTTTTAGCCGAGACAATATCCCTTGTTTCATCCCCCACATAAAAAGTATGTTCCAAAGATAAATCACAATTACGTATTACCCTATTAATCGTTCGATGCTTACCAAATAAATTATTACTAGAATAAATAAACTGAAAATAATCCTGCAATCCATTGTGACAGAAAAACTCCCTTACACTCTCCTCCCAATTAGAAGTAATCACCCCCAAGGTGTATCCCTTCCCATGTAAATGGGCAAGAGTTTCTTGCATTCCCTCAAAAGCTGATAAAAAAGCGATCCTGCCATTTAACTCCTTTTTTATTCTTTTCATCAAAAAAGGAACCTTATGAAGACTGACGGGAGACTGCCGAATAATATCCTTAGAACTAAGATTGGTTAACCTAGCCACCTCCACTTCATCCACCAATGGATAGTTAAATTCCAACGCCAACCCATTAACAATCTCCACCAAAGTAGAAAAAGTGTCAGCGATTGTGCCATCAAAGTCAAAGATAATTGTTTTGTCTTCCATTACATATACAAAGAAAAAGAGAAATATTGCGAAAAGTTAAGAAGGAATGTCAAAATAAAGGATAGTATTAAAAAAATAAGAGTAAAAATATATGGATACCGCAACAGTCGTTGCCTCTACAATTGCTATTACCCTTTTAGCAATCACAGGCTTTTCAGTATATACCGCTTTCGGGCCTCCTTCTGCACAATTAGACGATCCTTTTGAAGACCACGAAGATTAAAATCTAACCAGAGACGTTCGAGAAAACGTCTCTAAACTTTTTTTGGGGATAATTGAAGAGAGACTATTGAACCCCCTGTAAGTCTTCCCAAGAAATTTCCTGTTGTTCCCCAGCAAACTCATTATCAGGGGTAATGAATAACATACAATGACACTCTTTTCTCTCCCGCATGGGTACACAAGGACAATTCCAAAAAGTATTTTTTACCTCTGCTTCTTTATCTTCATAATAACGACAGGGACAAAGGGGCGCACCTAATTCTTCTTTGTGTTGTGCTAAACCCTGAATAACTACTGCGGTAACAGAAGGATCGGCGCAAAAATATGTATCTGTACGTTTAGCATACTGTTCGGCAAAGTTTTTCATTGCCTCTAACTTCTTATTTTGATTATCTGAGGTCATAGTTTAATGTGTTTTGATCCTTTTTTATTTTCTCTACTATCATTTTACCTTAATGAATGACTCTACATTGAGAGGATGAACAATTATCAGTGTTGACATCCTCCTCGGCATAAATGCACGAGGATTCCTACTAGAATAAACTTAATTGCTCAAATCTATTCTCTCGGTGGGTTGACGCTTCGTCGCCTACTGCTAACTTTACGCTAGTCTTACGCCCTGCTCCACGTCCGTTT